>JAFCZD010000560.1 GCA_019314525.1 Deltaproteobacteria bacterium | reverse complement strand
ACGTGTACGCCCATAGATTCCACATGCTCACGCTTGAGCAAGTTATTGGAGAGCAGCCGGATAGGCCGTCCACCCAGAAAATACGCGAGCACGATTCCTGCGTCGGTGAAATCGCGGGAATCCTCGGGCAACCCCAGCGAGAGGTTCGCCTGATAGGTGTCTTGGCCGTCGTCCTGCAGAAGATAGGTGATCGCCTTGGCCCAGAGCCCAATGCCGCGCCCCTCATGGCTCGAAAAGTAGATCACCGCCCCACCATCGCCCTCGGCGTGGATGCGCTCGTAGGCGCCTCGAAGTTGGGGCCCACACTCACAACGCTGTGAACCAAAGACATCACCGGTCATACAGCAGGAGTGGATGCGCACCAGCGGCTCGGCGGCGCTCGCGAAGCCGGGGAAGACCAACGCCGAGCTGACATTCATGCTCGTTTGCAGCAACTCTCTGAAAGCGTCGCCCACTCCCTCTCGCGCATCTTTCGCCACGGAGAGCACGTTGCTGAGCTCTACTCGTCGCACGAACGCATACCAGGCGAGCTGCACCTGATCGCCGTTGATCATGACGGGCATGGGGATGGGCCCCAGCAACGCCACGAAGGGTGACGCTCCAGGGGGGGGCGCCCCCTCAGGGGGAGGTTTGACGGGCCGTCCTCGACGATCGAGGTCTACCAGTCGGTGATCGCTTTGGAGCTTCTGGCGGATGGCGGGATCGACATAGCTAAACACAACGAGACGGTACACCACCAACCCGGCACAGACCACCTCAGATCAGCCAATAGCACCGCTATCGCGTAACTGTCGCAACGTCTCGGCGGACATCGAGAGCAACTCCTCCAGCACTCCATCGGTGTGCTCGCCGAGGTCGGGCGCACGCACCGGCGCCTCTCCTGGCGTGCGCGAAAAGTGACCGAAGGGACTGCCCACGATGGAAAATTCCCCCGCAGCGTGGGGGTAGCGCGTCACCAAGGATCGCGCTTGCACCTGGGGATCAGCGATCACCTCATCGATGGTCTGGATCTTCGAGCAAGGCACACCGGCCTCACGAAAGGCCCGAATCCAATGCCCTGCTGCTTCCGTCTGGGTGATGGCTTCGATCTGCTCCTTCAAGACAGCTTGGTGCTCCGAACGCGCCTCGTTACACGCAAAGCGTCGGTCGTCGCACCACTCGGGGTGACCGAGGGCACCCGCCAAGCGACAGAAAACCCCATCGTTTCCAGCCCCGATGACCAGCGTCCCGTCCAAACACGCAAAGCCATCAAAGGGGGCCACCGAAGGGTGTCGCTGCCCAAGGGGCAGAGGCAGCGCCCCGCCGATGCTATGACGCACGATACTGTTTTCGAGCAACGCCACCGACGCATCGAGCATGGCGATATCGAGCACCTGCCCCTTCCCTGAGCGATGGCGCTCGTTGAGCGCCGCGAGCACCGAGATCGCACAGAAGAGCCCACCCCCAATATCGCTGATCGCCGAACCAATCTTCACAGGCTCTCCGCCTTCGGGGCCCGTCAACGACATCAGCCCTGAGCGGGCTTGTACTGCGATATCATAGGCCGGCAGATCGTGATCTGGCCCTGACTGCCCATAGCCCGAGACCCGCGCCACGATCAACGCAGGGTTGCGCTGCTGAAGCACCTCAGGTGCCAAACCCTTGCGCTCGAGGGTACCCGGCGAGAAATTCTCCACCAACACATCCGCACGCTCACAGAGCGCCAGCACGAGCTCCCGCCCTGCTGGTTGGTTGAAATCAATAGCCACCGACTCCTTGCCACGATTGATGGAGATGAAATAGCCCGAGTCCCCCTCGATGAAGGGTGGAAAGTAGCGCGAGTCGTCGCCCACCTGTGGACGCTCCACCTTGATCACACGAGCGCCAAGGTCTCGCAGCACCATGGTGCAATAGGGTCCAGCGAGCACGTGCGTGAGATCGACCACCGTGACCCCCGCCAAGGGCCCGGTGCCTTGGGGAGAGGAGGACTCTACAGACTCAACAGATGTCTTCATGTTCCCTCGTTTGCGCGAACGTCCAACTTACAACGGGCGCAAGATAGCAGCCTCGGCGGCTGATGCCAGAGGCTCTTGGATCTGGCGCTAAGGAGGCTGGTCGCATAATGTACGGCTTCCCATGAAGAGAAGAGGGCAACCCATGACGGCAAAGAAGAGAATCGCGGTCGTACTTTCAGGGTGTGGAGTCTTCGACGGCGCGGAGATTCACGAGTCGGTGCTCACCCTGCTCGCCATCGATCAGGCAGGGGCCAACTATCAATGCTTCGCCCCCGACGTCGCTCAAGCCCATGTGATTAACCACCTCACAGGTGACGTCGCAGACGAGGAACGTAACGTGTTGGTGGAGTCGGCCCGCATCGCCCGTGGTGAGGTGAAAAACCTCACTGAATACGACGCCAAGGATTTTGATGCCATCGTCTTCCCCGGTGGGTTCGGCGCCGCGAAGAACCTCTGCACCTTCGCCTTCAAGGGCCCAGAGTGTGAGGTAGAGGCCAGCGTCGAGCGCGCCATCGTGCAAACCCGAGAGGCGTGCAAACCCATCGGAGCGCTCTGCATCTCACCAGCGCTCATGGCGAAGGTCCTCGGCGCCGTGGAGGTCACCATTGGCAATGACAGCGACACCGCCGCGGGCATCGAAAAGATGGGGGCAACCCACAAGGACACCTCCCATGGCGAGGTGATCGTGGACGAGAGCGCCAAGCTCATCACGACGCCTTGCTATATGCTCGACGCCACCATTTCGCAGATCGCTAGCGGCGCCACCGCTGTGGTGAAGAAGGTGCTCGAGCTCAGCTAATCACCCAGATCTAGCCCCCAGTGGGGTCTCTCAGCCAGACATAGTGGCGAACCCACAGCGCAGCGAGAATATTCGCCACCAGCCCACCGCTGATGATGGAAATCCAAACCGCCGACAGAGGCGCGTTGAAGACGAGCACCGAGACGTACGCCCCGCCAACCCCCACCAAGAGCACGCGCACCATAGTGATGATCAGCGTGGGCAGGCCATAACCCAGGCCCTGCAAGATGCGCCCAGACGTAATACCAAAGGCCATCAGCGGATAGGCGAAGACCATGAAGCCCAGGTATTGCTTGCCCACCGCGATGGCCTGGGCCTCGGCGGTGAAGAGGCTCAAGATCATATCCGAGAGTAGAAAGGCGCTGCCCCCAGCGATGAGCGCGACGATGACCACCGAGCGATAGGTGTAGATCGTCGTCGAGCGCACGAGGTCAACGCGCCCCGCCCCCGCGAACATGCCCACCACGCTCAGCGCTCCCCCACCGAGCCCGATGATGGGCAGAACCACCAGCAGGTCTACCCGCGAGGCTGCACCGTAGCCTGCCACCGTCACCTGCCCAAAGGTGGAGAGCAACCAGTTGTTGAGGGCAGAGCCCACAGCCATCACCATCTGCCCCAAAGCCGCTGGGAGGCCAATACCAGCCACAGCGCTGAGGACATGCCAACGGGGCCAGACCGATGCCAGCCGAAAATGGGCAAAGACACGCCGACGACGGGCCACCAGCAGTATGAGCAAAGCACAGGAGACGCTCTGCGCCACCAAGGTCGCCCAAGCCGCACCCTCGATGCCCCACCCAAAAACAAAAATGAAGAGCGGGTCGAGGGCCAGATTGATCAACGTGCCAAGGGTGATGACAAGCATGGGCGAGCGCGCATCCCCCTCCCCCGTGAGCACCGCCCGCAGCACCGAGGAGATGAAGATCAAGGGCACGCCCATGGCGATCCAGCGAAAATAGGCCCAGGCTAGCCTGGCCGTCTCGCCCTCAGCGCCCAAGACCGGGATGCCCTGTTGCCCCCCGAGGAGGCCTGCGAGGGCCAGCAGGCCGCCCAGAACCAGCCCAATG
>JAFCZD010000136.1 GCA_019314525.1 Deltaproteobacteria bacterium | reverse complement strand
GCCGTTGTTACTCCTTGGTTGTTTGCCACCGGCAAACGCCCTCGTCGTGCCTAGCCAATGATTCCGGCCGTCTTCGCCCTCCTCGGTCCGACTAGCTGATCGCCGCTCTAGAAGGAAAACTCAGCGCCAAAGCCAAGGCGGATCGCGTCGGCGGTGTAGAGGCCAGTGGGAGACGGCTTGTCCAACCCTAACTCTTCAGGGGTCGTAGGGTCAGGGTTGAAGCCAAAACGGGTGTTCTTCACCGTCACGTCAAAGAGAAAGAAGTGCGAGTATTCGAGGGAGAGGGCGAGGTAGGGCAGCACCTGCCAGCGCGCGCCGAAATGCGCGCCAACGCGAGAGAAATCCACGCTCACGGGGGAAATCCACTCCTCTGCGCGGGTGCTGGGCCGATACTCCAGACGCCCACCGAGATGCCAGCGCTCGGTCAGCTCATAGCGTGCATGCAAGGCCGTCTGCCAGTAATCGCGCTTCCCCTTCACGAGCACGATATCGTGGATCAACCCCCCCGAGCGATCGTCGAGCAGGTTGGCGAGGATCAACCCTGTTTCGGATTCGTTGATCCACTCGAGATCGAGTCCAAGCTCCAGCCGATGAAACGGCTCGATGGCCATGCCAACGTTAATGATCATGGGGATGTGCAGCACAGCCTCGAACTCGGCTTCGAGGGGCGGCAGCGTGATCGAGGGGAACGAGCGCGCGAGGAAGTCACGCGCTGCCGGTGGCACGTCGAGGAAGAGGGTGACGTTATAGCCCACGTCCCCCCCTCCGGTGTGCAATCCAACGCCGAAGCGTAGCCAAGGCGTGGGCGTGATCAACAAACCCGCTGTGAGCCCCACCGACCACCCGACGCCCCTGTTATATCCATGGGCATCGTAGGCTGGATTTTCCCGCGCCAAGGGCGAGTCAACGCGGCAGGAAGACGGGTCTGCGGAGCAGGCTAGGTGGTTGATCTGGGAGGCGAAGTCCATCTCGAAGGTGAACTTGGTGAGGGTAGTGTAGAGATCCAAACCCACGCCAATGGACAAATAGCGGTTGATGCGCAGCGCCGCGGCCAGCTGACTGATGATCGTCACCTCATAGCCATCTTCAACAAAATAGCGGGTGGGAGAGGGGCGCCCGTCGTAAGTGCGCTTCCACGACGCTCCCGCCACCAAGGGCGCGGAGACAGCGAAACCAAAGCGAAAACGGTCGAGGCCTGCGTCGGTGACTCCTGCGATGGTCGCAGAGGGTGCCACCATGAAGATATCAGCCTTGGGCGCGATCAAACCATCATGAGGGCTTGGCACATCCCGTTGATAGGTGGCCCAGATCGGAGAGCCCCCCCCGAAGAGCATCAGGTGGTGGCCCTTGAGCAGCGTCATCGCTGCGGGGTTCCAGTACACCGAAGCAGCGTCACCCGTTGTTGGACTGGAGAAGATCGTTCCCACAGGTGAGCCATGAGCCATGGGCCCAAAGAGGCAACTGAGGATCAGCCCAAAGACGGAAAGCTTCTTCATAGACCCGCTCGGCGGAAATGATGACCCATCAGAGCCCACCCCAGAATCTGTGAGGGCAGGTTTCTAACGGGTTCCTTGGCATTTCTCTGCCATCATCATCGCAGGCGAGAACGGACTAGGGCAAGCAGTAGTAGGACCAGCCCAACACCAAAGGTCGTCGAGGGCGTATGAGCCACGCTGCAGCCCGTTCCAACCTCGACAACAAAACCCACATCAGCAGAAGTGACATTGCCCACCTCATCGCTGACGATCACTCGAATCTTATAGATTCCCCTGGCGAGCCCCGTGAAGTGGGCTTCTGTAGATCCAGCCGGGAGGACCTGCTCATTGACCAGCTCAGGCATGCCGCCCCCATCAGGGACGTGATGAAGCTGTGCTGTCAAAACGAGCGAATGCCAGGGCGTGCGGTCATCGGATGCTGTGAAGACCACACCCACGTCTCGGGAATCCTCGAGCGTGCTGGGGCGACGATTGACCTCCAAGGTTGGCAGCGTGGCGTCCACCGTCAAGCGCAAGCTCAGCGGTGTGGGATCGACGTTGCCATCCTGATCCACCGCAGCGACCTCCACGCTGTAGACGTCCTCGGAGATGACCACATCCACGCGCCCGCCGTAGCAGGGCTCGGTCCACGCACCATCATTGATCCTCGACTGGTAACGCAGGAGCACGCTGGGCGTGGCGTTGTCCTGTCCACCCACCAGCAGCCGCATCACGCGCGGTCCCACCACATTGCCTGGAGGTCCCTCACGCAAGATGGTCTCGGGTGGCACCTGCTCACCCGTGGCAGCAGGAACGTGGGCGTCCACATGGGCAACCATATAGCCATCCAAAAAGGCCATCTGCTTCAGTTCCAGGACAAAACGGTCCACATTGACCAAAGAGGGGGAAATCTGGCGTGCATCGAGGCGCGATTGAACCAGGGGGATCACCACATCGGCGATGAAGCGCTCGAGTCGTGCGTTGTCAAAGGTCAGGCCGCATGAGTCACCGCCCACCATTTCGAAGTGGTCTACGGCCACGTGGTGTAAATCTATGGCGACGCTGTTGCCCAGGGGCTCAACCCAAGGCGTCGCCAACATGCGAAGGTCGGCTCCCATGGTCGCCTGCTCCACGTGGCCCGCCGCATCGGTGAGGCGCAACGTCATGGTCATGCCCCGGATGCCCACCCTCATGCCAGCTTGTGAAGAAAATGAAACACTGGGAGGTTCTGAAAAGCGCACCGAAAAGCCAACCCTCGTGCTCTCAGGCAAGCCCAACATCGGGCCAAGCTTGGAGAGCTGATCCTTGAGCACGGGATTCTCGAGGCGATCACTGTCGATGCAGAGCCGACCACTCTGCCAAGCCGCGTGCATGCCCCGGTTGAGCAGACCTGCTGTCAGGGCGACGCTGAACATCGCGTCAGCGGCGTTGGGCACCAAGGGTTGAACACCACCGCAAGGAGGAACAGGGACCATCTTAGTGGCACACCCAGGCATGGTGTTAGGGTCGATCAGGCCCACGTCGACGCCCACATGCATCTCGACACCGAAGGCGTCGGTGCTGATGCCATCCAAACGGGCCGTCACGAGAAATTCGTTCCACTGATGGGTGATCGAGGCGGTGTCATCGAGGGCCTCGGCAGCGAGCCTAGGCACCTCTGTCTGAGCGATCCTCTCGATGCCCTGCTGCACGGCTCCCATGAGATAACTACGAGCGAAGGTTGTCACTGCGCTGAGGACCTCGCCCAAAACACATCCTTCGAGGGCGATGGTGCTGCGATCGTTGTCCAGATCGACCTTCATGTGGGTCAGCTCCACCGAGATGCGACCGCCCACGGTGGCGAGCTTGATGCCAACATCGAAAGTCAGCGCCTGAACATCGAGGTTGACCTGGCATTCAGCGGCCCCAAAACTGACGTAGGGGTTCATCACCGTCATGGGCCCGTGAAGGGTCGTGCTGGCGCTCCCACGCAGGTAGAGGATGTCCGCCTGCATGCCCATGCTCATGGAGTGTACTTTGAGGCTGGCGGTGAGATCCGGCGTTACCACCGTGGCGTCGTCCTCCGTCAACGGCCAATCCACCACCACTCCAGAGGTCGCTGGAACCGTGAGGGTCTCGGGGATGAAGGGGATGATCTGTTGTGCGATAAAGTTTAATCCTGAGTCATTTACCCGCGCGACTACCGCTCCGTCACATAGCTCGGCCCTCGCTGGCGTCCCCACCAACAACCCCATGCCAATCACAACTGCCAAGAGGAGCTTCTGCATGCCACCCTCCTGCCCGGTTTTCGGGCAGCTATCTCTGGAATGTTGACAGTATGTGCAATTATTGTTCCCTCCTAAAACTGAGTAAACTCTTGTAATTTCAATGGGACAAGGGGCAACATCTTGAGGGGTGGTCTCCGAAGTAGCCACCCCTATCGGAGACCTACAAAGTTGACGCAATGCGATACTCCGAGTGAAAGAAGGGAGATTCTCGTGAGGATTCGAGATTTAGCTGAACGGATCCAGGCATTTGCCGCAGATCGAATCGTCTTACCGCTGATCACACCCAGAAAACCGCTGCCACCAGAGGTCACCTCCTGGCAGGTCATTTTTGTGGGAGCATCTCTGACCTACGCCTGGCGCATCCCCCTTGTTTACCCTAATTTTTCCATACTTACGGCCTATCACTTTGATAAGAGCCCTCAAATTGACGCCGCCATCGCCCGCCGCCCTCAGGCTGTCGTAATCAAAGAGTGTGCGGCCTACTTTCCGAACAATGAAGTGAACCGCGATCTGATCGAGTTATGGGTGGATCGCTTGAAAGCCGTGAATATCGCTCCGATTCTCGCCACCGTTGTGCCTGTGACTCGTGCTCATGCAAGCAAACATCCCCAACGTATTGAAGAGATCTGGGCCTTCAATGACTGGCTAGGGGAGTTGGCGAGTGACCGGCAAGTGACGTTGCTCGACCTCGAGCGCGCGCTGCGGATCTCGGAGCAGGATCGCCACCTTCGGGAAGATCTCCACAGTGGCGATGGACTCCATCTGAAGATGCGCACCTATCGCAACCACCTCGACCACCTGATCCCCACTGCCCTGCTCTCAGCTCATGAGCTGGAGCTCAGTTGAACGCAGGCCAGTCAAAGAACATGGCGGCCACGCCAAAGGCCAGCAAGCACCAAGAGAGCGCTGTGATCATGGCCCAGTGGATGTGCCTCTTGTTGCGGTTGAGGGTCCAGAAGATCCCCAGGAGACCCAACCCAAGAGCCAGCCGTGCAGGGGTGACGTGGATCCTGGCGAGGAAGGCCTTCACTTCATCGACCATGGAGTTGGCTTCCTGTTGCACTCTGCCGACAGATTGCTGCTGATAGTCGCGACTCCCCTCCCGTGGCTTGTTCGTCTCATGACGCCAGTCAGCCAGAGCGGCGTTGGCTGCGAGAATCAAGAGCATTGTCATCAGGATCGTGGTCTTCATCGTCGCGCCAGTTTCGCCCCAGTGAGCCTGCAAAGACAAGCTTTTGCCTTTTTTTGGCGCCCCCCTTACTTTTCGCGATGATAGGCTCATGCGTTCCTTCCCCGTGCTCCTGCTGATGCTCACAGGCTGTGCCACCACCCGCACCTCCTCGACGCTCCACCAAGGCGGCAACCAGGGCTCTATCTCGCAGCTCGTGCACGAGATCGCCGCCCGCCATGGGGTAGAGAAGAGCTTGGTGCTCGGGGTGATTCAGGTGGAGTCCTCATTTTCTCCTGAGGCGCGCTCACATGCAGGTGCCCGGGGCCTGATGCAACTCATGCCGCGCACAGCGGCATCCCTTGCTCGCCGCCTGGGTTACGACGAATACGAGCTCACCGATCCCCGCTTCAATGTCGACGCGGGGACCTACTACCTGGCGTATCTGCTGCGCCTCTTCGACGGAGACCAGAGCCTCGCCCTCGCAGCCTACAACGCAGGGCCAGGACGGGTGCGACGCTGGCAGAAGAAGGGACGCTCGCTGCCAGCCTATAGCCGGCGTTATGTTGCCGCCGTGAAAAAGGCCCAGGCTCGCTTCCACGAGCACCCCCAGCGCCCACTTCCAGCCCCTCCTCGAGCCAAAACCCATGACCGTAAAGGTTTGCGCGAGCTGATCAAACGGCAACTCTATGGCGATCGTGTTGACGAGCCCTTGGTGTCCTCGCGCGCGTCGCAGCGATCTAATTCATCCCGTAAGCCAGCGGGACCTCACGCTCCTGCAGCAACTCTACCAGCTCTCGAGAGAGCCGCTGCGGCAAGGTGAGCCGGGGGCCATGATCATCAAGAGCCTCACGCAGCGCCTTGCGCGCCACGTGCATGCGCCAAGCGATAGTGCCCGGGGAACATTTCTGAATCAAGGCAGCCTCGCCATGGCTAAGACCCTGGAGCGCCACCAGCACCACGGTGGCCCGCATAGCAGCTGGCAGGGTGTCCAGGCCGGCTAGCAACCGACCATACGTTTGTCGCAGCTCGGCAGCCTTGCCGGGGTTGTCTGCAGCGTCCACCACCAAGGCGCGCTCGACGCGTGGATCGTCGAGGGGAGTGGCTTGTCGCCTCTTGTGGGCGCGACGTGCGTTCAGCGCACGATTCACCGCCATACGATAAACCCACGTGAAGAACTGGCTGCGACCTTCGAATGTATGCAACACACGGTAAGCCTTGAAAAAGACCTCCTGAGTCACGTCCTCGGCCTCGGCCTCGTCACCTGTGAGGTGCAAGGTTAGCGCGTGGATCCTCTGCCGGTAACGCCGAACAAGCTCCCCAAAGGCTGCTTTGTCGCCTGCCTTCGCCCGTCGGACCAACTCTGAAGCTGCTTTATGTGGGTTAGTCACCATGTTCATCTTAGACGCTTGGAGGCTCCAAAGGGTTTGAAGAAAAATTCCAGCGCCAGAGGGACTCCAAAAAACTGTGTATTTTCTGCTGCTTCCATTTTTCTTTGGTTCTCGATGAGTCAGTCCTTGAAATATTACCCACGCGTGGATCTATGATTCCCCTATGCGCACTCCTCTTTGGGCGATGGCCCTGCTCCTCACCACCCTCCCCTTTCTCAACCAAGGCTGCTCCCGCGGCGAAACCTCCACAGATTTGGACGGTGGATCTTCCGATCAGACCCTGATCCCCGATATCGCACCCGATCACTCGCCCTCTCCCGCTGATTTGCGTATCGACACGGTCGTTGACACGCGCGAGTTCGATTTACAGGGCGATGGCACCCCTGATACACAGCTTGACACCCTGGAACCCGACATCAACCCCTGCGGCAATGGGCAGATAGACGATGAGGAGAGCTGTGATCCGGCGATCCTCACTGGAGAGACTGGCGCCTGCCCCACCCTCAGCGACTGTGACGACGAGGATGACTGCACCACCGACGAGTTGCTAGGCACCGCTGTGGAATGCAGTGCTCGCTGCCAGAACACACCCCTCGAAACCTGCTGTGGAAATGGCGAAAAGGAGGGAATCGAGGGCTGCGACGACGGGAATCAACTCGACAGCGACAGCTGCAGCAACGACTGCAAACTCCCTGGGGGCCACCTCTTGATCACTGAGCTCGCGGTGACTCCTGCAGACGCAGAGTTCATCGAGATCTACAATCCAGGCGCCACCGCCATCGTCCTCGATAACATCTACCTCACAGACCGCTCAGACTACTTCCTCCTGCCCGAAGGGGCGCTCTCCAACATATCCACTGACTTCGTCGCACGCTTTCCCGTCGGATCCACCATCAAGCCTGGGCAATATCTCACCATCGCCGCGAGGGCCATTGGTTTCAAGGTCGCCTATGCGCGTGCACCCGACTACGAGCTCCAAAGCTCTGATGGCTCGGTGCCTGACATGGCGTCGGCCCTCGCTCCCCCCGCGTCCTCCACCATCAGCGGCAACGCCGGCCTCACCGACGCGAGCGAGTTTGTGATGCTCTTCAGCTGGGACGGTAGCGCCGATTTGGTGACGGACGTCGACTATGTGCTCTGGGCGACCACCTCGCCATCACCAGCCTCCAAGACAACGCTCTGTATTGATGGCCCAGACACCGACGCCAACAAGAGCTGCTACCTCGACGATACGCTGCCCAGCGCCCAGAGCTTCCTGCGTCCCCCAAACCAAGGTGGCTCACTGCACCGCTGCAATTACCATGAGCATGGGGAAACGCAGAGTGGCGGCAATGGCGTGGATGGACACGACGAGACCAGCGAGCCTTTGGAGAGCACCTGGTCCCGCAACGCCTCGAACCTCGCTGACCGCACGCCGGGTGAGCCACCAGTGGCAGGTTTCTGCCTGACTCCGTGACAGCCTCGCCAGAGCAACAACACCCAGAGCAACAACAACAACCCTCGCTCCCACCGCCCAACCGCGCGCCGCGCTGGCTCATCGCCTATCTGCGCTGGGTCCTCGGCCACCGCCTCTGGGTCATCGGCCTCTTGCTCTTCGTCTCGGCGCTGGCCGCCATGAGCGTCAGCCAGGGGGTGCTCTCCACGGCGCTGGCCAAGCTCTTCTTTGCCGACAACCCTCGATACGACCGCCATCAGGCGCTCTCCAAGCGCTTCGCCAACGACGAGATCGTCGCCGTGGCTCTTGACGAACCCCAGCTGGCCACGCCAGAAGTCTTCCGCCGGCTCCATCGGCTGACGGTGAAGCTCGAGAAGCTGCCCTGGGTGCGCCGCGTCCAAGCCATCAGCGATCTGCAACGCATCCGCAATGAGGGCGACACGCTGACCACCCGCGCCTACCACGAGCTGGCCACACGCTCGAAGGACGCGGCCCAAAGAGCGCTGAAAGAGATCCGACAAGACCCACTCTACGGCCGCGTCTTCGTCAGCGCCGATGGCCGCACCACCGCGCTGCTCATAGAACCCAAGGTCGACCCTGACCGCCCGGTAGAGCTTTGGGAGAGCAACTTCGAGCTGCTCTATGACGCCTTCGCCAGCGAGGGGTTTGGTCGCGAGCGGCTGTACATCGCCGGCGGACCTGCCCACCTGCACCAGATGATCCGCTCTTCACGCACCAACCTGCTCACCCTCTTCCCGCTGGTGGCCCTGGTGCTGATGATCCTCGTCTTTGGCCTCTTTCGCGGCCTCTGGCCCATGGTGGTCACCATGGCAACAGCCTTGATCAGCGTGCTCTGGACCATGGGGCTCTCCATCGCCATGGACCCCAAGATCAGCGTGCTGATCTCCGTTGTGCCCGCTGTGATGCTCGTGGTAGCCGTCTCCGACAATATCCACATCGCCTCTGCATACCTCTTGGAGCTGAGAGCAGGCCGCCCGAAGAAAGAAGCGCTGCTCGTCAGCGGAGCGGAGGTGGGGCTCGCCTGCCTCTACACATCCCTCACGACGCTCCTCGGCTTCGCGTCCCTGGCGTTCATGCCCGCACCCTTGATTCGCCACATGGCCCTGATCTTGGCTTTCGGTGTGAGCGTCGCGCTGCTCATCAGCGTCACCTTGACGCCGATCCTCCTCTCATGGATGAAGACTCCCCGCCCACGACCTGCTGAGCGGCGCCTCCTCCTGCAGCTCGTTGATGGTATCTCAAAGGCAAGCTCGAGGGTCTCTCATGCGTGGCCCCGCGCCGTGGTCCTTTTCTTTGCCGTGCTCCTCGGCCTCGCTGCGTGGGGAGCATCCAAGGTCACCGTGGAGACCGATCTCAGCAAACGTTATCCCGCCCACACACCCCTGCGAGTCGCTGAGCGCTTCGTCAGCGAGAAGCTCGCCGGCGTCAACTTCATCGACCTCTACCTGGAGGCACCAAACCCCGGAGACGTCCTCGATCCGCGCATCTTCAGCGCTGTGAGCGAGCTACAGCAGCGCATGGTCCGCCATGAATCCGTTGACGCGACGCTCTCAGTGGTGGACCTGGTGCGCAGCATGCACCGCCAGTTGGCCCCCCCATCCCTGCGCGAAAAACTCCCCCCGAGCCGCGAAGCGAACGAGCAATATGTGCTGCTCTTCGAATCTGCAGGGGGGCGCCACCTGACGCGTTTTTTGGACTTCGAGCGACGCCGCTTGCGTATCTCATTGCAGCTCAACGGCTATGGGGTCCGCCACACAGCCAGGATCGGCCACGAGGCGGAGCGCCTGGCCCGTGAGCTACTGCCAGCGGGCATCAAGGTTGAGGTCTCTGGCTTGAGCCTACTGCTCGGGGATTGGCTCGAGGAGGTGATCCGTGGACAACGCCAAGGGTTGCTCTTTGCCTTCTTGACCATCGCCCTGGTGATCTCCCTCGCGCTCTTTTCCTGGCGGGACGGGCTCCTGGCGATGCTGCCCAACGCCGCGCCCTTGGTTCTCCTTGGAGGGGTGTTGGGCTGGTTCTGGCCAGTGGTTGACTCAGACACGATGATGGTGGCGATCATCGCTATTGGCATTGCAGTAGACGACACAATCCATTTCTTGACGCGCCTGCGTATCGAGAAGATGACCACCTCCCACGCGGAGGCCCTCGAGCGCACCTTCGCCTTCTCCGGGCGCGCCATCGTGATGACCACGCTGCTCTTGGCGCTCGGCTTCATCCCCCTCGCTGCCGGCACCTACTACACCGTGCAAATGATGGGAACCCTGCTGCCTTTCACGCTGCTCTGCGCCCTCGCCACCGACCTCTTGCTGCTGCCAGCGATGGTGCGCTTGGGGTGGTTCAAGCTAGATGCTGCTCCTCTCGTCCCTGACAGCGCCCGCGAATAAGGCTTGCGCCCCCAATCTCTAGCGGCAAAATGCGACATGCTCTGGATGCAGCGCTCGACCTCTCTCCTCCTTGCCTCAATGGTCCTCTGGCCGAACATCGCTGAGGCCGCCAAGGCACGCCCGCCCAAACCCCTCACGCCCACCATCGATAGCTGGAAGGGCCCAAAGCCCCCCTGGCGACGCCGTAGGCGCCAAGGGCTGGTGATGCGTGCCCCTGGCACGGGGCTGATCGACATCTCACGCTGGCCCGCTGAGCCAAGCTCTCCCAAGGAAGTAGACATCGCGCGCTTCGCGCGTGCGCTGCGTCAACTCTGCGGCTGGATGCCCTCCAAGAGACCCAAGCGCTACGCCCAGCACATCATCCGCTCCTGCGCCGAGTTCAAGGTCGACCCCTTCCTTCTTGGGGGATTGATCTACCGGCAGAGCTTATGCCTGCCCCAACAAAAAGGCGCCTACGGTGTGGGATTGACCGCGATCAACGAGGGAATGCATCGCAACTTCATTCGTCGTAAACGCTATAGCTATTGGGTCTTCGCGGCGGGAACCTGGGAGCGACGAGAAAAGAACATCAGCCGCCACCTCTTCTATTACCGCAACTTGAAGCGCTCGAGCGCCAATATCTATTTTGCGGCGGCGTTGCTCTCGATCTACCGCGAGCAAATGCCCTATCTGGGCCGTGCCTTCGGCTCGGTGCCCTACCGCCACCATGTCTCACATTTTATCTGGGGCGACCGAGTACGAGACGCTGGGCCCGAAGACCGCGTCTTGCGCGCGCGCCGCCGGCTTCTCAGTTATTACAGCGGCAGGGCGGCACCTGCTCGTGGGCGCTTCGACACGCTCCAGCTCCATTTCCCCCTTGACGCGCCACCACGGCGCGTCACCTCGGGCATGGGCGATATCCGAGAAGAGGGTGTCCGCCGTCACAAAGGCATCGACCTCTCGTCAACCTTTGGTGAAACTGTGCGCGCCGTCGCTGACGGTCGTGTGATCATCGCCGGCATCGACGCGCGGCGAGGCCCTTCCCGCAACATGTCCAACGAAGACGCTCAAAAGGTGCCTCACGCTCAGCTGGGGCCTGGGGGGCTCTACGTGATGCTGCGCCACAAGGGCGGCCTGCTCTCTGGCTATATGCACCTCTCTGAGTACGCCGTGCAGGCAGGTCAGAAAGTAAGGGCGGGAGAGCCCATTGGAAAAGTGGGTCGCAGCGGGATGAAGATATCCAGCGCCCATTTACATTTCGAGCTGCGCCAGGGCGGCCAGCACATCGATCCCCTGCCCCACCTTGGCCCAGATGTTTTTCCACCAGAAGCGAGCTACCTGGGCCACAAATTGCGATATGAGCGGTGGCGCAAGGGCTGGCGCAAACGCCGACGTGCGCGAGATGCGGCGCGCCGAGGCACGAAGTAGA
>JAFCZD010000559.1 GCA_019314525.1 Deltaproteobacteria bacterium | reverse complement strand
GATGTATCTGAGGATGTATCTGAGGATGTATCTGAGGATGTATCCGATTGACCAAGGGTACCACCCCACGCGCCCCCTCCCCTCGGTCGGCTCCTCCTCCTCCTCCTCCTCCGCCGCCGATGGCGCTTGGCGAACGACGGTCTCATGCCCGGTATGAGTTCTTAGCTCAGGTTCAGGTAACGGGCGACACAGAGGTTCATATCCTCTCAACCGCCAATATCAGCCGTGGCGGGCTCTGTCTGCAGATGGACCCAGAAGACAGCATGCACTTGCCGACGGGGACCCATTTGGAGTTGGTGATCTTCTTGCCGGATGACGATGTAGTCGAAGAGGTATCCGTTGGCGCAACGGTAATGCGAACGGTCAAAGGCGCAGACGGCGGGATAGAGGGCTACGGTTTGCGCTTTGAGTCCTTCGCGCCCACACACCTCTCTCGCTTCAATGCGCTGCTCAAACTCGTCCAGAGCTGAGCAGATCCCCCATCACGAAGCACTCCGGTATCTGACTCACTTCATGTGCCTTCTTGCAGGGCCAGCTGCAGCCGCACGGCGTCCAACGCTTCAACTGGCAATGGACGTTGAACCATTCGGGACCAGGTCCGCGCTGCAAAGGGCTGGACCTGCAGCATCTCAGCGCGCGGAATGCCCGCCCCTACTGCTAGCTGAACGGCCGCGGCGCGAGCAGTGACCCAACGCCAGCCGTGGTTATTTCGTGTAGTTGGCGAGAGGTGCTCTGGACCCAGCGCAAACGCACGCTCAGCAGCGCGCCACAACATCGCCGGGCTTATTCCGGCAATCAGGGGAAGGTCTGTTGATGAGTGGAGTGGCGCGATGTGTGCTGCTTCATAGAGGCTCGAGAGGGTGATACGGGGCAGAAGGTCACGCAGTTCGAGCTTCAAAGGGGGAGGTGACGCGCGCCCACCAGATCGAAAAAGCAAGAACCGTCCCACTGGTGGGCTGGTGTGGAGAGGCCATGGATGCGCGGCTGATCGAAAAAATAGGGAATCAGGGTAAGGAGGTGCCGGCGCCCTTCCACGAGCCGATGGAAGGCGTCACTCGTTTCTCCCGCAAAGAGCCCTTTCCAGGAGCGTTTAATACGGCTGACGACCTGACCCGCAAACGAACGGCTGCCGCGCAGCACCAAGTGCAAATGATCATCCACGATACAGAAAAGAACCAGCCCCGCGATCTGCAGCCTGGCCAGGCGCCATATAGCAAGGGGACGATGCGCTTCGGCATTGCTGAGCAAGGGCATGCGACCCGTAGATGCAAAGTTCGTGTGCCAAAGTTCCATCAGGCTCGCCCTCAGCTGAAAATCCTCTTATCGGCTCACACCCTGCAAAAGTTGCGTGAGAAAACGATATCAGCCACAACGGCGTCCATGGCCGAGCAAGGGCGCGAAAGTGGCCGGGCCAGACGGCTAGAACTCACGATATCAGCCACAACGGCGTCCATGCGGTGGTCGCCTGGATTTCTAAGGGGCGGCTTGTTCCCAACCACCCTCGCGGCTCAACGACAGTCGATCTTCGGATCGCTCGCGACATGACACTTGAGACAAACGCGCTGATTGCGTGCGGCCAACGCGCGACATTTGGCTGAGCGCGAAAAACCCGCTCCATGGGGCGAGAATCCGCCCCTTCGCAGACGTGTCGTGCCATGGCAACGGATACAGCTCTTCTCGGCATGGCAGCTGGTGCAGGTGCGGATGTTGCGCCGCGCGGAGAGGCTGTGGTGGTTGGCACCTACCTGTCGCGACGCGAAACCCCGGGGGTGGTATGAGAGGCCCGTTGTGGGGGCGAAGCCGCCCTTCCGACTGCGGCTACCCACTCCCGAGCGCTCATGACAGCTGATGCAGAAGCTCTGGGAGCGGTGACAACTTGAGCAGCGGGGCTGATCGAGGCGCGCATCGAGCACGTGGTGGGTCGCGTAGTCACTGCGATGGATGCGCAGTGGACGAAAGGTTCCTGCATGACAACGCTGACAGCTCTTCGGCTGATGGCAACTCTCACAGAACTTCTTGTTGCGACGGGCGACGTTGGCGTGCTTGCGCGGAAAAAGCGGGCCGTGACTCGCACCCACCAGCGAGCCGGAGGGGCGTAAACGCGCCTCGTCAAAGCGTACGATTAAGCGTCCGTCCTTCTGGGTTAGATGACACGCCGCACAACGCAAGGTGGCCTTCTTTTGCACATGACAGGACCGGCACGTTGCCATGCTGGGCATGGGCGTGGCCGTCGCCGCCTGCATCTGGTGACAGCCCTTGCAAGGGACGCCTTTGGCCGTGTGCACGCGATGAGAGAAGCGCACCCGGGCGGCAGGAAGCCAGAGCCTTTGCGGTGCCCCGCCCCTGTAGCCGATGTGGCAACTGGCGCATGCGCGTGCCTTGGTTGCGTCCGTCACCGTCCGCTGGCTCTCGTGTTTGCGTGTCTTGCTCGCGTGACACGGGCGGCAAACATCTTCGCGAGGCACGTGGCGGTCGTTGGCAGAGATGCTGCGCTCCACACCCACATGGCACCGCTTGCACTCCACTTTGCCATGCTGTGCGTGGGAAAAGCGCAACACGCGGGCAGCTTGGGGATAGAGCATCGACCGCGCCTGGGCGCCTGAGGGCACCATTGGCGCCAGGAGGGTGAGCATCAGCATGAGCCCAAGGGGGAGCCCAATGAATCGCCCAGGTTGTGTGCTTCGAGGGCCGATCATGGACGAAACTCCATATCGAGCATGGCCAGAAAGCGGAAGACGCTGCTGTTGAGGCGGTTGATATTATCCTCCACCAAGAGGTGCAGCCGCATGCCAGGCAGAATGCGGAGGGTACCACCCAGCTGCACACCGAAGGTGGTGATGGCGTCGAGATCACGCTGATGGTCGACATAGCGGGCTAGCGAGACTCGGCCCTCGAGGGTCAAACGACGCCCATAGATAAACGGCGCCGACGTCCAACGCCCCATGATGTCACCACCAAGACGCTCGCCGGCGTCCTCGCTCTCAAGCCAGAAGAAGTCAGAACTGGCAAAGAAGCGCTGGCTTGGACGCCAAGCGAGGGAGAGAGCCCACGCAAGGGATTCGGCGGTGGAGGTGACCTCCTCTGGGGTGAAGAACCAGCGATAGCCGAGCCGAGTGGCGACCGACAAACCATCAAGAATTCGCCAGGCGTAGCGTGCGGCGAGCTCGCTGTAGGGTTCGAGCGCGAAGACGTTGAAGATGGAATCCCCATCAAAATGCGGGCGACTGCGCAGCGCCTCGAGTTCAAAGCGATGCCTGCCGACGCCTTGCGAAAGCTGCAGACCCAGTTCATCGTAGAGCGCCGTGAGCAGGTTGTAGCGCAACCCTCCGCTGATGCGCGTGCCAACAATGGGCAAGCGCATAGCGACCTGTGCCACTAGGATTTCCTGGTCGACACCCCAGAGTTCCTGCGCCACGCTGAGGTTGCTGGCAGGGGCTTCACCATAGGAGGCGACCCCCCGGTAGGCGACGCGCAGCTGAAATATCTCTGGGGCATCCACACCCACGGCGACAGAGAAGACCGGGCTGAGGGGCTCATCACCACCCTCCCCGCTGGTACCATCAGTCTCGAAGACCGCTGGGGCGAAAGGATGAGCGCGGTTCACTTGAACGCCGAAGCTCCCCTCCACAAAGAGCTCATAAGGGAGGTTGACGCGCAGCCGAAGCCCATCGAGGGCGAAGAGGTCATACCCCTCCATTTGATATTGACGGCCCAGTGAGAAATCCAAGAACCCATAGATATTCCGCCCCTCGAGGGAGCCGAGGAGCAAATGGAACTCATTGTCGGCGAGCTCTGCGACATCCCCACCCCCGCGGGCGTAGCTGCCGAAGTCCGTAAAGAAGCGCAGCAGGAACTGCCCGTAGAGC
>JAFCZD010000558.1 GCA_019314525.1 Deltaproteobacteria bacterium | reverse complement strand
ACGCTTCTTGCTGCTACGTGAACTCTATCAAGAAGATGATCTGCGTGAGGCGTTCTCTGACGCGTTGGCGCCTGAGAGCCAGGGGCTTGGGCGGAAGGTCGCCTTGGCCAAGGTCATGGTACGGGCAGCGTTCCGTACGGTTGCTCATTCCATGGGGAAGGCTGATTCTGGCCGAGGAGCGCATGTATGAAATCGAAGAGCTTACCGGGATACGAGCAGCTCTCTCTGATCATGCAAGGCCACGTTGCATTTCAAATGCTCTGGGCTGGCGTAGAGCTGGGGATCTTCGACTGCCTATCCAAGAGACCAAACCTCTCGGAGGACGATGTTGGCACTGCGTTGGGGTTGCAGCCACGCTCGGCCCGGGTGCTCTTGACAGGCTTACGTGCCCTACAGGTGGTGGAGGGTGACGCTTCTGGCTTGCGCAACAGCATCGCGGCTGAGGCGATGTTAACCTCTCATAGCGAAACGAGCTGGGCGCGTGCCCTGGGTTGGCAGCGGCATATCGTTTACCCAGGAGCCATGGACTTCGTGGCGGCCTTGAAGCAGGGGACGAACGTTGGACTGAAACACTTCCCTGGTGAGGGCGACGATCTCTATACCCGCTTGGAGTATGATCCCCAGTTGGAGCGAGTCTTCCAAGACGCCATGAGCGACCTTTCAACGTCGGCCAATGAGTTGCTGCTCGACGGCGTGGACCTCTCGCAGACGCGTCATTTGGTGGATCTTGGCGGTGGCGATGGTACCAACGCTATCGCCTTCGCCCAGCGCTTTCCTCACTTGCGCGTGACCCTCTTCGATCGCGGGACGGTTTGCGCTGAAGCGAAGGCCAAGATCAGCGAGGCCGGCCTCTCAGAGCGCGTGTCTGTTCGTGCGGGGGACCTCTTCACAGACGCGCTCCCCCAAGACGCCGACGCCATGTTGCTAGCCCATATGCTGACCATTTGGTCTCCCCCAAAGAATATAGCGCTGCTGCGGCGCGTACACGACGCGCTGCCCTCCCAAGGTCAGGCGTTGGTCTTCAACATGATGGCGGACGACGACGGCGCTGGCCCCATCGGCACGGCGTTGGGGTCACTCTATTTTCTCACTATCGCCACTGGCGAAGGCATGCTCTATCGCTGGAACGAATATGAGCTCTTCCTGAGGGAAGCGGGTCTTCTCCCTGGGCCGCGACAAGCTCTGCCGCGGGACCACGGGTTGATCGTCGGGACGAAAACATAACTCATAGCATTGGCCCTCTACGGTGCCACTGCGACGCTCTCTGAGAGCATGCTCGTACCCTCAAGGGTGGTAAGGGTGGCGGTTGCCCTTGCTTCCCGCAAGGCACCGTTATATTGCCAGGTTCCACCCTCGCAGGTGGTGTTGCCCGCATAGGTGATCGTCTCTTGCGCACTGGCGGCGAATAGCTCCACGAGCCCATCACCCTGGCAGCTCCCCTCAGCAAAGGTTGGCGTGGCGCGGGTGATGGTGGGCGGTGTGACCTTGGCGTTTTCGAGCACGATGGCCTCATCACATTCGCGCATGCTATTGCGGGTGATGGTTGGTCCTGATCCTGCAAGATTGAGAGAGATCGCGGTATTGAGGCGCGAAAACTCATTGTCAGGGCCGAACACGATCTCGCCGCCAAAGCTCGCTGCTGCGCTGATGCCCACCCAGCTTGGGACGGTGTCGTCCCCACCTCGCTCGAAGCGGTTGTTGATAATGTGTACCGTGGATTCTTTTCCGAGCCCTGACTGAATGTAGATGCCTTGATGAGAGCGGAAGACGTTTTCCTCGATGCGTAACGTTCCAGAGAGCTGGAAGAGACCGCCGATGCGCACCCCGAACTGGTTGAAGAAGAGCGCACCGGTGGCGGGGTCGAAACCAAAGGTATTGCCTCGAATGGTCGCCATGCCGAGTTCTTTGAACACCACGCCATAGGTGCCTCCAAAGCTATTACCCGGCCCAATGAGGGCGTCCCCTGTGGCGGTGAGCGTCTCAGGTTCTTTGGCCAGAGTGTGTTGTCTGCCATCTGTGTTAAGGCGGCATCCTGCGATCTGTGCGCCCTCGTCGACGCTGATTTGCCAGCTGAGGTGTCGCAGCTCAAGCCCCACCACTAGGGCGTCCCGTCGGAGGCGCAAGGTGCAGCTGGAAAAGAGAGTGCCAAAGTCGATGATTACCCCTCGCTCGCGACCATCGATGCAAACGTTCTCCAGGTCGGGCAGAGAACACCGGCTCGTGAAGGCGATGGTCGCTGGCGTCTCAGCCGCGAAGACGTTGGCGTCGAAGTGAATCGCCACCCTCTCGCTGCGATTCGCGGCGATGGTCAGGGCCTCGGGGAAGGAGAGCTTGCTGCCCGCCTGAGCAGGATCGTCGAGCAGTTCACCACCATCGAGTTCTATCGTTGTGGTGTCTACTTCAAGACTCAGCTCACCGAGGCAAGCCTTCACGGGCAGCGATGCCGCGTAGACGCCCCAAGGCCTTGCAGCTGCAGTGGCGTCTGTCTCGCTATCATAGAGGCTCCCATCAAAGACCAAACGTGGAACCAGTGGTACCAGGTCACAGCCAGAGGCCGAGAACGCCAAGAACAGAGTTACGCAAAAAAGCCCCCTTCGTGCCATGATCATGGTCCTCCGCGGTCCAGGTCCATCGCATCTGAGAACACGCTTGTGCCCTCAAGGGTGGTGAGAGTGACAGTCACCTTTGGCGCCACCAAGGCGCCATTGTAGCGCCAGGTGCCGCTCTCACAGCTGGCGTTCCCCACATAGGCGATGGTGTGGTCAGCGTTATCGCCGAAGAGTTCCACCAGCCCTCCCTCGCCCTGGCAGCCACCCTCTACAAAGGTTGGCGTGGCGCGGGTGATGGTAGGTGGTGTGACCTTCGAGTTTTCGAGCACAATGCTCTTGGTGCAGTTGCTGATCCGATTGCGGGTGATCGTCGGCACCGAACCCACGACGTCGAGCATGATCGCCGCATCGAGCCCGACAAACTCGTTGTTGGGGCCGATCACGATCTCCCCACCAAAGCTTGCCACTGAGCTGACGCCTGCCCAGCCGGGGCTGGTGTCATCCTCGCCTCTCTCGAAGCGGTTGTTAAGAATCTGCACTGTGGATCCTTGCCCCAGGCCCATCCAGATCGAGACCCCCCCGTTGGAGCGAAAGACGTTCTCCTTGATGAGAAGCCTCCCAGAGAGCAGCGCGAGGCTGCTGATGCGCACCCCGTATTGGTTGAAGAAGAGCGCTCCTGTGGCAGGGTCGAAACCAAAGGTATTGCCGCGGACCGTTGCCATGCCCCGCTGCTTGAACACCACCCCATAGGTGCCGCCAAAGCTATTGCCGGGGCCGATGAGGGCGCCGCCCGTGGCAGTGAGTGTCTCTGGTTCTCCTGGGGTTGCTTCATAGCCATCGGTGTTGAGGCGGCAACCCGCGATCTGCGCGCCCGCGTCAACGCTCACTTGCCAAGGCAAGTACCGCAGCTCAAGCCCCACGACCAAGGCGTCTTGTTTGAGCCGAAGGGTACAACTGGGGCCATTGCCCACGCGAACGCCAAAGTCGATGATCACGCCACGCTCTCGGCCATCGACGCAGACGTTCTCCAGGTCGGGTAGAGAGCATTGGGCTGCCAGGGCGATGAGCCCAGGAGCCTCTACAGGGAAGACGCTGAGAGCAAAGTGAATGGCTACCCGCTCGCTATGATTGGCGGCGATGGTCAGGGCCTCAGGGAGAGAGAGCGTCTCGCCAGCCTGAGCCGGGTCATTGAGGGTGTCACCACCGTCAAGCTCTGGGGTTGTGGTGTTCACCTCCAGCGTGACCTCACCGAGGCATGCCTTCACAGGGAGTGCTGCTGCGTAGGTGCCCCAGGGCGTAGGAGCTGGCGAGGCGTCGATCTC
>JAFCZD010000557.1 GCA_019314525.1 Deltaproteobacteria bacterium | reverse complement strand
TGGGGACGTGACATCTCAGGGTTCTTTGGATGTCTTTGTCACCAGCTTTTCTAGCGCTGGTGTGCACCGTTGGCAGAAAGCCTTTCATGGCGCGTCATATGACAGCACCGGGGGGTTGACGGTAGACAGCAGCGCTAACGTCATCATGGCCCGGAATCTCGACGGCAACACCCTTGTTACCAGCTTCACCGCCGAAGGGGTTCAGAGGTGGGAAGAGACCCTTCTCGACGCTAGGGCTTATGCCGTGGTGGTGGACGCTCGTGGCAACATCACCCTCACTGGGAGCTTCGTCTGGACAACGGATCTTGGCGGAGGCGATGTTACCTCTGCGGGAAGCTCCGACGTCTTTATTACCAGCTTCACCGCTGGTTGGGTTCACCGGTGGCAAGAGATTTGGGGGGGCTCCTCAGTGGACATTGGACGGAGCATAGTGGCAGATGGTGACAACATCTATTGTACCGGGTCCTTCCAGCGGATGATAACGCTGGGCAAAGAGAGCGTCTTAGCTGTGGGACTTCAGGACATCTTCTTGGTCAAGTTTGGGCCGTGATAGGAGCTGAGCGGGAGCTAACGAAGGCGACCAGCTACAAAGCCGCCTGCACGATCTCACGCACGTCATTGGGCAGGGCGAAGCTGCCCAGGTGGATATCTGCGTTGTAGTAGCGCGCGCCCAGGGGCCGGCTCACCAGCCGTTGATGCAGCTCGTGCACGTCATGCTGCCGGTAGCTCTCTTCGTCCGTGGCCCAGCCGAAGGCGAGGAATCCACCATTGTAGGTGGGCACGGGCGCCAAGTAGGCGGTGGTGTCCACGAAGCTCTCGTTGAGTGCCCGCAAAGAGTGAAATAGCTCGTCGCGCTGCATCCACGGTACCCCATTTTGGGTTACCACGATGCCGCCAGGCTTCAGGCAGCGCTTGCAGTTCTGGTAGAAGGCCTCGGTGAAGAGCGCCTTGGCGGGGCCCACGGGATCGGGAGCGTCCACGAGGATGATGTCAAAGCGCTGGTCGGTGCCGGCGATGAAGCGTGCGCCGTCGGTGATGACCACCTCACTGCGCACATCTTCGAAAGCCGCGCCACATATGCTGCGCAAGTGCTCACGGCTCAGATCGATGACTCGCCGATCGACCTCCACCAACGTGGCTCGCTTCACAGGGTGTTTGAGCAGCTCCTCGAGGGCGCCGCCATCACCACCGCCGATAATCAAGACGTCTTCGGCCGCGCCATGGGCCATGAGGGGCACGTGCACGAGCATCTCGTGATAGATGTATTCATCCCGCTCGGTGGTCTGGATCGCTCCATCGATGGCGAGCACCCGGCCGCATAAGGGGTTGTCGAAGATCACGACCTCCTGCAGCTCTGATTTGTCGTGGTAGAGCAACGTCTTGATGGAGAGGCTTTGCACGAGCTCGTCCATCAAGCTCTCTCGGAAGGTGATCACAGCCGCAGGCCGCGTTTGTGCTCCGAAATCTGTACCTGCTCTGGTTCGAGCATCAGCTTGAGCACGGGAACGGCGAGGTAGGGGTCGGCGTCGCCACACATGAAGATATCCAGGGCAGCGTAGCTGCGCTCAGGCCAGGTGTGGATGCTGATATGAGACTCAGCGAGCAGGGCCACGCCAGAGATGCCACCGTTGGGTGAGAAGCGATGCAGGTTGATCTTGAGCAGCGTAGCTTTCGCCGCGGTGGTGGCCTCGCGCAGGGCGCCCTCAATATGCTGCAGGTCGTCGAGACCTTTGGCGCCCCAGAACTCGAGGAGGATATGTGTTCCAGCGAAGCGCAGGCCATCGCGCTCGACGAAGTAGTCTTTTTTGGCTTCGTCGGCTGCTGGTTGGTTACTCATGGTGGCTCCTTCACCCAACAGAGTTCGAGGTCCCAGCCTTAGCATGGATTTCGGGTGAATGGGGAGGGGCATGGTAAACTCGAGGAACGATGACGATGGGTAGAGTCAGCACACGTGCGGGTCTGTTCTTGCTGGTCGTGGCTCTTATGTGTGGCTGCGTCCGCGCCATCTCCCCGAGCACGCCCCGCGACGCTTCTCCACACGTCGATAGCTCGTCCGATAGCCCAGTGTTCTTGGACGCATCCTCTACCTGCATCGAGGGCGATCCCTGCGATGACGATGATCCGTGCACCGACAACGATCGCTGTGCCGCGGGTCGCTGTCTGGGTGAGGAGCAGAGCGGGTTCTGCCGCGATCGCAGTTTTGGTAGCGGGGGCATGGCCATCATCAGCGACGGTGAGGTCTCCAATGGCAACTTCGCCCTCGGGGCCATGGCCATACAGGACGATGGTTGCATCGTGGTGGGCGGCATGGGTGGGTCGGCAGACGACCCCGACTTCCTGGTGGCTCGTTTGACGTCCGAGGGTGTGCTCGACCCCTCCTTCGCGCAGGACGGAAAGCTCCTGATAGGCATCCAGCGGAACGATCAAGTCAAGGCGCTGGTGCTGACACCCAGTGGAAGCATCGTCGTGGTGGGGGCTGTGGACGGTCAGATGGGCGTGGCCGAGATCGACAGCGCGGGTGTGCTGAATCCCTCCTTTGGCCAGGGTGGAAAGCTCTACCTAGACGTGACCGGCGGCCTCGCCAACACCTTGGTGAGAGCCCCAGATGGCAAGCTCCTCCTCGGGGGCCACGCTCGGCAGGCGACCGGGCAACCTGTGGGGTTGACCCTCACGAGGCTGGAGAGCACTGGGAAGCTCGACCTCAGCTTCAACCAGGCAGGTTGGTTGCATCAAGACTACGCACGGGACACCTTCGGAGGGTGGGTGGTGCGTGACGCCATGGGGCTCCTCTATCTGGCCGGGAATCGCATCGGATTGTCCGGCTCCACGCGCGACGTTGTGATCAGCCGCTATCTGCCCGATGGAATGCTCGACATGAGCTGGGCCCAGGCCGGGCATTATGTGGAAGATCTTCCAGGCGAAGAGAGTATCACAACGCCGATCATTGGGCCTGGTGACACGCTTTATCTGGTGGGCATCACCGAGGGTCCGGAGGATCTGCAGGGCTTCATCACCCGGCTGCAAGGCGGAGCGCTAGACCCCACTTTTGGTGTGCAGGGGCGCCAGCTGCTTAGCGGCCCCTACGACGTGAAGCTCCACGCCGCTCTGCTTCGACCGGATGGGCGTCTGTGGGTGGGTGGGGGTGTCACGGATGCCAATGGTAACAAGGACGTATTGCTGACGATCCTGGATACCGACGGAAACGTGTTGGCGACCGAGACCATGGATCTCGAATTCGACGACGAGATGATTTGGCAGCTGGTGGCAGGCCCCGGCGATGCGATCTACGCCAAAGCACACGTCAACGATGGGGTGCAGGAGCACATCACGATTCTTCGCTTCTATGATCGATGAAGGTGACCGTGTTGCTTACGCGAACGCGCGCACCAAGGCCTTCTTCAACCCGGCGAGATCCTCGCGCGTGTTCTGCAGCTCGCCCATCTTGTCCGTGAGCAGGCGCATCAACAAAAGGCGGGTGAGCCCGTTGATCACCACCTGCTTGAGCTGCTCGTTCTCCCACGGCTTTTCGATGTATTGAAAGACCCCGACCTCATTGATGGCTTTGATGGCGTTTTCTTTGTCGGCGTAGCCGGTGAGCAAGACACGTGGGACTTCAGGTTGCAGCTCACGCGCCGCGGCGAGGAGCTGAATGCCGTCCAGCTTTGGCATCAAGAAGTCACTGATCAGGATATCAACCGGGTTCTCACGCAAGAACTCGAGGGCCTTGGGGGATTCGTTGAAGATGATGGGATCGAGTTCGAGTTCGAGGGCGAAGAAGCTGCTCAGGCTGCTGGTGACGAGCTCGTCGTCGTCCACCACCATCACCTTGGCGGCCGCAATCTGCTCTGGGGATAGCTCAAAGGGCGAGGTC
>JAFCZD010000135.1 GCA_019314525.1 Deltaproteobacteria bacterium | reverse complement strand
CACCCATGATATCGCCAATGACCTCAGTGAAGAGGCTGTGGGTGGGAGCTGCGCCACCTCAGGCGTGGCGCACCGTTTTTCCATCGACGTGACGGCGGCTGACGTGGCTGCCCACCCTGGGGAGGAGATTCACGTCTATGGTATCGCGCCTCCAGCGACCTTCCCCAATGACCCTATCCGCGGGTCGGGGGACTTCTCGTTTTGAATGTTTGACTGGCGCCCTGAACTCACTCGCTACTTGCGCATAGACCCATGGGCACGCTGAACAAGACAGCGACGGGGTAGTGGCCGTCGCCTTCGCCAATGATCGGCAGCATGACGGCTGCGTCGAAACCAATGAAGAAGCGTCCCCGCGTATGATATTGGTAACGCAATGACGGCGAGGCCATCAGACCAGAGCGAGCTTGGGTTCCGCCGTGCGAGCTGGTATCGGTATCGGAGTATTCCACATAGCTTCCCACCTGAACCATGCCGAAGCCCAAACCAGCGCCAAACCGGAATTGGTGTTGACCATGATAGCCCGCCGTGAAGAGCAGCCCGGCGCGCGTCCCCGCAAAGACCACCCCACCGTCCTCAGGGCCACCGCCGCCACGAAACTCAAACGCCGTCCAATAGAGGCTGGGCCACTTCCAGGTCAAGACCTCGGCGCTACCCATGAGCAGCAGGAGGTTCTCGCGAACAGTGGGGGCCCGCCCAACACCAGTCCAAGATGTATCCTCGGTATCCGCTGTGCCCAACCCGGAGGAAAAGCCAAAACTGAAGTACTCGGTGCGGTAACGCGCCAACTGCGCTGATTCGGCATTAGGTTGTAACTCATAGCGCAGACGTCGCCGGGAGGTCGGTTGAATCGTGGTACTCATCGTCTGTCGATGGTGACGTTCGAGCCGCAATGCATAGCGCTGGTCTTTGGCCAGCAGCAGGCGAAGAGGCGTATAGCCGCGAGGCTGCCCGTCGATGAATACCTCAGCCCGACTTGGATTGGACGCAATGTCTACCGCCACCTTAGTGGCTAGCGCCACCGCCGGATGAGGCGATGGCGGCAAAGACGAAGGCACTGGCGTGAGCGTGCGTGCGTCGTTCCCCCCCCTGGCGGTCAGCCGCTTCACCACTGTATTAAGGGCCGCAATGATAGCATCCTCGTTGCATTCACCCATGGCGCTCGCACCCGCCGCCGTGGTGGAGCGTTTGAGATCGTAGATCGTTGCGGTGACTCCGCAGCGGGAGCCGAGCTTCATCACCTGCGTGTCCAGCGACTTCTGTGCGGCCAGCTCACGACCAATGGCGATCTGACACGACCGGTCCATGCAAAGCTCATAGGACGCCTTCTTCTGCTCCCGCAGCCTGGCTTTGATCTGCTCGCGAGGTACCACACTGAAGCGACCCGTGGCGGTGAGCTGCGTTGCGAGGTAGTCAGTGTAGCGATCAAGAGCCTTGTCGCTCAGCTTCACACCACGAGTCCTGATGGTGAAAACTGCGAGGACCTCTTTTTTCGGAGCGGCCTGAGTATGGTTCGGCCAAATCGCGGAAAGGAGCAGCACCGCCAATATCAGCATGCGTGGGTTCAACATGCGGACGGTTCTAGCCCGCCTCTGCCAGCGCGGACAAGAGTAAACCTCTTCTTCTCTAGCTGGCAGGGAGCAGGCCTTAGCGAGCCCTCAACTATCCATTCACAAACTCAGCCGCCGAGCGCGGACCCTTCTCCAAAAAGTTCTTCATACCAATGCTGTAATCCTTCTTCTCGAGGCAGCGACCAAAAGCCTTCGCCTCTAGCACGAGGCCTTCTTCGAGCGTCGTCTTCGCGCCCTCGAGGGTCGCCTGCACCAAGATTTCGTCGATGGCGGTGGAGAGCCCACCGAGGTCAACCTCGGGCAAAGATTCAGGCACGGCGATGGGGCCCTTGGGGATAGGCTTGAGGGTAATCTCACCCGCCGTGGCCTTCTTGGCGAGGGTGATGGCTTCTTTGAGCAAGGTGTGGGCGGGGACCTCGGCGTGCAGCAAACCGAGCGTCAACGCCTCCGTCGAGCTGATGGGGTTGCCTTGTCGTAAGAGGGCCCAGGCGGCCTTGAGGCCTACCAGGCGGGCCAAGCGCTGGGTACCACCGTAGCCGGGGATCACACCCAGTTTGGGTTCGGGCTGCCCACAGAAAACGCGCTGCCCGCTGGACGCCAAGCGAGCGTGGCAGGCCATGGCCAGCTCATTGCCCCCACCAAAGGCGAGGCCGTTCATGGCCGCGATCACCTTCTTGTCGAGCTGCTCGAATTTGCTGACGATACCCTGTCCGCGGCGAGCGAGGGCCTCCGCTTGCTCAGGCGTCTGCAGGCCCGCGAGCTCTTTAATGTCAGCACCAGAGACGAAGGCACGATGGCCAAAACCGCGAAGCACAACGCCCTTGACGCTCGTGTCGTTGGCAAGCGCATCGGCGTGGGCCTCGAGCTCAGCCAAGACCTTGGCGTTGAGCGCGTTGAGCACCTTGAAGCGGCGGATGGTAAGCACAGCCACGCCATCGATGTCATGGCGTTGCACATGTTGCAGCGGCCAGTCCTGCTTCTTCTGCGCCTGCTCACGGAGAGTAGACGAGACCTTGAAGCCTTCGTTCTCGGCGGCAAAGGCCTCCACCAGCGCGAGGGATGCGTCAACACCGTGGCGGTTCATCAGCGAAAATGCTGGGCGGATGTCGAGGGCCAAGCCCAGCACATCTTCGTAGTCCGAAAGGTTGATCAGCTTGGCGGCGAGGACCTCGGCGGCGAGACCAAAGTAGGCGCCTAACATCCAACTCGCGAGCCTCTCTTCTGTAGCGCTGTCCAACTCGACGTCGACCCCGCGACCTGCCATCGGCCACGCTTCGGCCTTCTTCAAGCTGGACTCAAGCAGTTCAGGAGAGTGGAACCAGGGCATGATCGTGTCGTGGTAACGAGGGAGCCCGATGGCGAGGATCGGGTTGCCACCGATGAGGTTCAGCGCGGTGAAGGGCCCCACGCCCTGCCCAAGGGCTTTTTGACAGACGGCGTCTACCTGCTGACATGTGCCAAGGCCACGCTCCACTGCGAGCATGGCAGCCTGACAGAGGCCTTCGAAGACAGGATCGATGGCGAAACCATAGCGAGGCGCCACGCGCACGGGGAGCTTCCCGGAGAGTTCGAAGAGCGTCATCAGACCGCTGACAAGGGATGGATCCGTCTTCTCTGCTGGCACCACCTCCACCACCGGGTTGCGCTCCGCTGGGTAGAAGAAATGCGTCACCAGCGCGCGCTCGGGTTTTTTGAGCGCCGAAAAGAGCTGGTTGGGGTCGAGGTGCGATGAGTTGGATGTGAGCAGCGTATCATCAGCGCAGATCGCCTCGAGCTGGGCGAAGATCTCATGCTTGATCGAGAGGTCCTCGGTGGCGGCCTCGATGACCCACTGCGCACCAGCGAAGGCCTGATAGTCGGAGGAGAAGGTCATCGAGCCGAGCAGGGCCTCAGCCTTTTCTGGCTTAAGGCGGCGCTTTTCCACAAGCTTGTTCACCTTCTTTTTGACCTTGGACTGGCCTTTCGTCAAGGCCTCCTTGGAGACATCCACCACGGTGATCGTCACGCCCGCCTGGGCGAGATAGAGGGCGATGTCCGGGCCAATCTGTCCCGACCCAACGATACCGACGTTTTTGATCTGCTTGTCATTCAGCCAAAGTGCCATGTGTCTCTCCCAGTGCTGCGTACGTTGTTCGCCTTTTCTATCACGCCCCGCGGGCCCTTCAAAGGCATGGGCGCACTGTGATACAAACGTCACACATCAACAAATAACCCCCATCGCCAGGCTGGCCCCAATACTTTCGCCAGTGGAGGAATCGATGACTTCCAATTTGCTGCGACTATGCTTCGCATGCGCTCTGACAGGCCTTTTCGGGGGTTCTGCTCGAGCTCAAGAGGCCACGCCCCCGCCGGCCCAACCCGCCACCCAGCCAACCTCGGCACCCGCTGTGCCAGAGCAGGCCGCAAAACGCGAGGTGGTGGTCCCCCCTGAGGTCAAAGCGCAGCTCTCAGCGAGCGGCAAGCGGCACCTCAAGATCAAGGCCGAGGAAAAGATCAACGATGGGCTGGGTAAGCCCCCCAAGGACCTCGACCGCAGCACCCCAATGAAGAGCTGGTCAGCCTTTCTCGCCGCTTGCGCCGCGAAGAAATGGGAGCGCGCAGCTCATGGGATCAACCTAGAAAAGGTGGCCAAGGCAGACCGCAAACCCGTGGGAGTGGCCACAGCGACGAAGATCTGCGCGCTCTTGAACAAGACATCGCAACTCTCCGCCAAGGGTCTCGACGATACGACCGTGGGACCAATGATCGAATCGCAGCCCACCAACTACGTCGTCACGGCCCACTTCGACATCGGCAAGAAGCTTCCAGGGGAGCTGTGGCTACGCCACACCCACGACAAGACGACAAAAGAGGACGTCTGGTTGCTCACCCAACGCACGGTCTCCTATATCGGGCCTTGGCATCGCCTCTTGGTGCAAGGGGAAAAAGAGCGCGCGGCGGTGCCGATGATCAACACGGGCCTGGGAAAGATCCCACCGGCTTTCGAGCTCTCCAGCCCTCAAGCGGCGGCGCGCACCTTCTCCAAGCTGGCGCGCGAGCGCAACTACGAGCAGGCGGCCTACCTGCTCGACCTCAGGCGCTTCAAGAAGGCCGAGCAGAAGGAGCGCGGTGAGAAGCTGGCGCGGCGCCTCTCCATGGTGCTCAGCCGCCTTGAGCCAGGTTATGCCGAGCGCCTCAGCGACGACCCAGATGGCGTCCCAGAGCGCGGCGTGCCCGACGACGAGGAGGTGCTGCTCTCACCCAAGGCCGGCAAACGCAGCTTCTCTGTGCGGCTGATCCTCTACCCACGGCTGGACGCCGAGCCAGTGTGGGTCTTTTCACCGGGCACCGTGGGCAGCATCAACGCACTCTACGAGAGCTTTGGCCCGGGCTGGGCAGGCGACTACCTGCCGCCGATCATGTTCTCTATCGAGGTCTTCAACGTCCAGCTCTGGCAGTGGATTGGCATCATCCTAGGGTTGCTCGTGGCCTATATCTTCGGCTACCTGGCCTCTTTCTTCTCGCGCAAGCTGCTCTTGCGCGCCGCCAAGCTCACCAAATGGGAGTGGGATGACGAGCTGGTGGAGGCGACCCGTGGGCCCATGCGCCTGCTCTTGGCCGCCGTAGGCTTCGTCATCGTCGTGGGCGTGCTCTCTTTGCACCCTGGCGCGCAGCAGATGGCCCTCGGTGGCGTGAAGCTCGTGGCGATCATCGCCGCGGGTTGGTTTTTCGCCCGCGCCCTCGATGTGGCCGCAGACGCTGGGCTCGAGTTCTTCCGTGAACGTGGCGACGAGGTGGGCATGGCCATGGTGCCCGTGGCCCGCAAGATCTTCAAACCCATCCTCTGGGCGTTGATCTTGATCGTCGCCCTGCAGAATATTGGCCTCAACGTCGCGGGGCTCATCGCCGGGCTCGGCATCGGTGGTCTCGCCTTGGCCATGGCCTCCAAGACCACGGTGGAGAACATGCTCGGGGGCATCACCATCGCCTTCGATCGTCCCTTCAAGGTGGGCGACTTCGTCAAGGTGGGCGACATCACAGGATCAGTCGAAGAGGTCGGGCTACGCTCCACTCGCGTGCGCACCCTCGATCGCACGGTGGTCACGGTTCCCAACGGGCAGATGGCCGACTCCAAGATCGAAAACTACACACGCCGTGACCGTATTCGCCTCGTCTTCAAGATCGGCGTGCAATACGACAGCTCTCTCGATCAGCTCAAATACATCATCGACGAGATCAAGCGCGCCGTGCTTCGTGATGAGAAGATGGTGCACGAGGGCTTTCGTGTGCGCTTCGTCGGCTTCGGGGATTCCTCCCTCGATATCGAGGTCTATTGTTACATCAACACCACCGACTACAACGAGTTCACCGCCGTTCGCGAGAAGCTCTATCTCGAGGTCGCGAAGATCGTGGCCGGCGCCGGCGCCGAGTTCGCCTTCCCCTCGCGCACGGTCTACAACGGCAAGGCCAGCGACGCAGATTCGAAGAAGGCGAAGTTCGCCGCCCAAGAGGTGGAGCTGCGGTTGGCAGCGGGTGAGCTGACGATCCCTGAGATTCCAGAGAGTGTGCGGGAGAAGCTGCAGAAGCCTTCTTAGAGGCCTGCACCGACAACCCTGCGCCAACCCAAGGGGGACAGCGACATGACAAATTGCCCAAAGTGCCGGATCGAGAAAATGCGCGAAGAGGTCGTCGCCGAGATAGAGATCGAGCGCTGCCCCTTCTGTAAGGGCATGTACCTCGCCAGCGGTGAACTGCAAAAATTGGTGTTGCAAGAGCTTGGCACGGGGGACACCTTCGCGTTCTCTGCCAGCATCGACGCTATGGACGACGTGGCTGCCTACTGTCCACGGTGTGAGGTGGATATGGTCACCATGGCCGGCCCCGCGGAGGTGCACGTCGACCGCTGTCCCCAATGTGGCGCGACTTTCCTCGATCGCAGCGAGCTGGCGATCATGCAGCTCCACGAGCCTCAATAACTCGTCCCCTCCCACAGCGATTGGGGTATCATCCGCGGCATGACCAAGCAGCCAGACAAGACTCACAAGAAAAGTGTGCTCTTTGTATGCATGGGAAATATCTGCCGCTCGCCCACAGGGGAGGGCGTGATGAAAAAGCTGGTCGATGATGAGGGCCTGGCTGAGACCATCGAGGTCGACTCCGCGGGCACCATCAGCTATCACGCAGGAGAGCTCCCTGACGCGCGCATGCGTGAGCATGCTGCGTCCCGAGGCTACCGCCTCGACAGCCACGCGCGGCAGATTCGCCGCGAAGACCTGGAGCGCTTCGACCTCATCGTGGCCATGGACCGTGACAACCTCGCGGGCGTACACGATCTTGATCCCCAAGGACATTACGAAGACAAGGTGCGGCTGCTCTCGGACTTCTTGCATGGCAAGTGGCCGAAGGACGTGCCTGACCCCTATTACGGGGGTGCTGCCGGCTTTGAAAAGGTGCTGGATATGATCGAGGCGGCCTCGACGCAGATCCTCGTGGATCTACGCGCTGACGCCTTCTAACGAAGGGAGATGACCATGGAGGGGGCCTTGCGAGGGGCGGTTGAAGCGCTGATTGGTGACAAAACTGGTGAGTCGAGCCCAGTGGCGTCGGCAACAGCCGTAGATGGTGGGTGCATCAGCGCCGCGACGATGGTGGAGCTTGCGGATGGACGACGCTTCTTCGTCAAATCCAACGCCGACCCGCTCCCAGGCATGTTCGAGCGCGAGGCAGAGGCCTTGAGCGCCCTGGCCGAAGTGGGAGCCTTGCGCGCCCCGAGGCCTGTGGGAACGGCCCAAACCCCTCTGCCGCTGATCGTGATGGAGCACATCGTGAAAGGCGCGCAGGGGCGTGACTTTTCGGCGCGCTTCGGCCGGGGGTTCGCCGAACTGCACCGACGAGGTCGAGCTGAGCGCGTTGGCTTCGAGCATGACAACTACATCGGCTCGACGACACAGCCCAATGGCTGGAACGATAGCTGGGTGGACTTCTGGCGCCACAAACGCCTTGGCCACCAGCTTGGCCTCGCCCGCAGCAACGGCTACGCGGACGCTGAGATGTCGAGCCTGGGAGATGCCCTCCTAGAGCGCCTAGACGAGCTCATCGGCGCGAAGAGTGGCTTCAAGCCCTCGCTGCTGCACGGCGACCTTTGGGGCGGAAACTATCTTTGTGACGAGCATGGTCAGCCGGTGTTGATCGACCCCGCGAGCTATTATGGTCATCGCGAAGCCGACCTGGCGATGACCTATTGTTTTGGGGGCTTTGACCACCACTTCTATGAGGCGTACCAGGAAACCTGGCCTTTAGAGCCAGGCTGGCGCGAGCGGGTGGAGGTGTACAAGCTCTATCACTTCCTCAACCACCTCAACCTCTTCGGCCCGAGCTATCGACAGAACTGCCTCTCGATCTTGCACCGCTTCGCCTGATGCGTCGGCGTCAGCTAGACCTCATTTAGGGCGCGCGAATCACCACCCAGCCCAGCCAGATCAAGAACGCGAAGACCCCCGAGTTGAGCAGGACATCGCTGGTCTTTCCTGCGGCGCGGCTCTGCCGCTCTTGATGCAGCGTGGCGTGCAGGGGCGCGGCCGCTGGCAGCAGCGGATCGGGGCGTCCATTGATCATCGTCACCTCCAGGAGGTGTTGGACTTGCCTGGCCGAGATCCGCTTGCGCCGCGCGCTCAGCGCCTGTACGTGGCTGCCCACCTGATCCTTTTGCGCCGCGCGCGTAGCAAGCAGCAGCTGAGAGCCGAGGGTTTCCACCGCTGCGTTCTGCTCTTTGTAGGTACCCGGCGGGATGCGCTGGGGGCGAAGATAAGGAAGCAGGTGTCGAGACTCCAGTGGGGGCAGGGGTACGAGCTCGAGGGGAATTTCAGCGATGGCCTGGGCGATAAGCGCGTCACCCACCTCCCCAACGATGACCACCGCATCGAGGTCTTTTTCCTTCAAGCGGGTGAGCAACTTCCCCGCGCTATCTGAAGTAGCGATGCGAACGCCGGCCATACCAAGGAGGGTACCGACGACGCGCCCCGCGGAGTTTTCGGAGTGCTCCACCCCCACCCGGCCATCCAAGGGTTTTGTATCCGCGGGCTCGCCTCGACGGCGGAGGACGTGAAGAGCCCGAGTGGAGATCACGGCCACAGCGTTCACCCGCCGTTCAGCGGCGCGCACACGTCCTTCACGCGATGGGAAGAAGCGCTCGGCGCCCAAGAGCGCCAGATCCGCTTTGCCTTGCAAGAGCATCTCCACCGGATCGTGCACCTTGCGCAGCTGCACAGCGCGCTCGGCGAAGACTTGGTGAATCACCCGCGTGGTCTTCACCGCGAGGCTCTCAACGCGATCATGCTTGCCGTAGACAAGCTCGAGATCCCGTAGCGGGCGGCGACCCACCGTGCCCTTGGCGATAAACCCCAACCGTTGCAAGAGCGCGCGCGCGACGATGCCTGGGCTGCGGCCCTGCACCTGTGTTTGGTAGTTAGCCCAGCGCATGGTGACCCCATCGATGCGGCCCTGGAGGGAGTCGAGGACCTTCCTCAGCCCCTGGTATTCCTCGAGCACCGGGCTGCGAACGACGAGGGCCGCCTGGTAGGGGGGATGAAAGCCGAGGGTGTCCTCGAGCACCGTGACGCCAAGATCGCGCAACCCACCATCAGTGCCATAGCCCACGGCGATGTCGGCGCGATTGGTCAAGAGCGCATGATAGCGCTCTGCTGCCTTGGTGATCAGCAAGGGCTTGCCGCGCAGGCGCAGGCCGTGTCGAGAAAGGAGCGACGCGAGGCCGTCCATGGGGCGACCCACATAGCTCGGCGGGCAGACCACTCGAACACCTTCGGAGAAGCGAACGAGGTCGACGATAGCGCGCAACTTGAGGGCCGTGGCACGGTGGGTGGGCACCACAACGCGGTAGCCGTTGTCGAAGCCGAGGGGATCGAGCCAGGTCAGCCCATGGCTCTTTCCCAGCTCGCGGAGTTGCTCCATCATCGAGTAGCGATGGGCGCGCGCCACTCCTTGATAGTTGAGCGCGGTGCCCGTGTATTCCACCATCAGGTCGACGCGGCCACTGTAAAGCGCTCCATCGCATCCGCTGGTATTGCCGCAGTTGATCACTTGAGGTCGGGCGATTCCAGCGTTGGCGATGACCTCAGCCACCACCTCGGCCAGCACCAGCTGTTCAGGGAAGTCCTTGGCCCCAAGGTGCAAGCGCGCACGCTCGCCCTGGCAGCCCGCAACCAAGAGCAGGATAGCGGCCATGGCGCGCATGCCGCGCATGCCGCTCATAGCTGCTTCTCCAACGAGATCGTACGCCCCAGGGCGGCCATCTGCATCATGATCACCGCCGTGAAGGGCACCGCGCTGAGCACCGTAATCGAGCGCACGGCGTCGAGGTTCTGCGAAAGCATCAGCGCCACCGCAAGCACGCCAACGCTGAGGCCCCAGGCCAGCCTGCGGTTTCTGGGCGGGTCCAGCTGGCCATCGCTGGTGAACATGCCCAGCACGAAGGTGGCGCTATCAGCGCTGGTGACGAGGAATAGAAAGTCGAGGCTGATGGCAATGATCGCGACAACGCGGGAGAAAGGCAGCCGCTGGAGGAGCGTGAAGAGCGAGAGCGTGACATCTTGGGAGATCACCTCGCTGATACCACCCCGCCCATAGAGCTCCTCGTGCAAGGCCGTGCCGCCGAACACCGCGATCCAGAGGATCGAGATCAAGGTGGGCACCACGAGCACGCCGCCCACGAACTGGCGAATCGTGCGACCACGGCTAATGCGCGCGATGAAGACGCCGACGAAGGGGGCCCAGGCGATCCAAGAGCTGAAGTAGGTGAGGGTCCATTTTTGGAGCCACTCACCACCAACCTTGTGGGGGTAGGTCTGAAACGCCAGCTCGGGCAAGGCCTGAAGATATTCGCCGATGGAGGTGACGAACACGCGCAAGATGAAGGAGGTCTCTCCAGAAAAAAGCACCACGGAGAGCAACAACAAGGCCAAGACCATGTTGATGTTGCTCAGCCAGCGAATGCCAACGTCGATGGGTGTGATGGCCGAGCCAAGGTAGACAACGATCAGCGCCACAAGGATGCCCACGCTGATGCCAAGAGACTGGGAACTTGTTCCGAACACCTCGTGCAGCCCCGTTTGCAGCTGAGAGACGCCCATGCTCAACGAGCCAGCCACGCCGAAAGCAACCACCACCACCGCCAGCAGATCAGAACCCCAGGCGACGGGAGCGACCCAGCGACCGAGAAAGACGTGTCGCACGGGTGAGCCTGGGAGATAGGGTTCATGGCGTCGGAAGCCAAAATAGGCGATGGCGAGGGCGACCACGCCGTAGATCGCCCACGCATGCAGGCCCCAGTGGAAGGCCGTGAGCACCATGGCTCGTGAGGCCGCGGCGGGGGTGCGCGCGCTGCCCATGAGCGGCTCGTCGAAGTGCATCAGGGGCTCGGCAGAACCCCAGAAGAGCAGACCAACGCCCATGCCCGTAGCGAAGAGCATCGCGATCCAGGAGGAGGTCGAAAACTCAGGTTGGTCGTCGTCCTCCCCCAGCTTCACATCTCCATAGCGAGAAAAAGCAATCCAGATCAGGAAGATCAGGAAGCTGCTCACCGCCGCCATGAAGAACCAATCGAGGGAGGCATAGGCTGTGCGAATGATGGCCGCGGCCGCGGCGATCAAGGAGTCGGGCATCAGCAAGCCAAAGAGGCCAAGCAGCCCACAAAGCGGTAGCGTCAGGCGGAAAAGGTCGAAGAGGCGGGTTGGCTGCTGGGGCACACAAACTCCATGCTAGGGAGAGCTCGAGGCGCTGAAGCGAGTTGCTGAAGCGAGTTGCTCTAGGCCGTTTCAGCGACTCGTTTTCGCCAAGTCCACCTGCAGACACCAATAGCGGACGCTCTTACGATCAATCGCGAAAAAATCGTCCACCAGGGCACCCTTCCAAATCTTACGCTTCTTGGGCACGAGCTTCAGCTGGTGTAGATCTCCCTCTTGGAAGCGCTTGAGCGTACCAGAGACGTATTTCTTCACCTTGCCTGTGATCTT
>JAFCZD010000556.1 GCA_019314525.1 Deltaproteobacteria bacterium | reverse complement strand
CGCCACAACCTTCTCCTGCTGCCATTGCGGATGACCCTGCTCACCCGCCGCTTCGTTTGGACCCGTACGGTCGCGCCTTGCCTACGCGAGGAGATCGGTCAGTAGCCTAGCCAGCTGCCCCGGGAGCCCCGCGGCTTTGTTTCCCTGGGTCGCCCCAGGTTTGCCCTTTCGAGATCAAGACGTCACGCTCAGTTATGCTAGCTATTACCTGCATCCCTTGGGTTCCGCACCTGGGGCATTTCCTGACATCGATTTCAAAAACCCTGGCCATCAATTCGGGGCTCAGTTGCTTCAAGGTCGGCTTTCTACGTTACCCTTATGCATCGCCAGGTTTCATTGCCTACCCATTTACCGCCCCGTTGCCGTGACGACTGCGACGCTGGATACCGCGCTCGTAGCTACCTGTGCTTGCCACACACTGACCCTGGTGCTGAGGGCCCAAAACCCCGAACAGTTTCGTTCGGACATGACGGCCTGGCACCAGGAGTTCATGGATGCCAGCGCGAAAAGGAAGCCGCAAGAGAGAGCGGCGGCAGTATTCGGAGGACGAGAAGACGCGAGCAGTTGCGGATGTGCCTGAGCTCGGTTTGTGCGCGGCGGCTCGCAAGCACGGGATCCCCAACAGCACATTGCACAAGTGGGTTGGCGCGAAAGGCGGCGGCGGCGCGGCGGAGCCGAGGGCGCCCGAGTCGCCCGGACACGAGGGATCGCCACGGGCCGGTGGTCCGGCCGTGCGCTACACGCCGTCGCAGAAAGCCGAGTACCTCGAGTACGCAGCGAAGCACGGCGTCACCAAAGCATGGAAGAAGCACGGGGTCAGCCGCTTCACCTTGTATGACTGGCGGCGCAAGGTGAGGCTCGCCGCCGAAGGCAAAGGGCCTTCACCAACATCTGGGCCCGCACCACAGGATATCGAAGCTCTGCGGGACAAGGAGATCCTGAACGAGTGGCACCGGCATCCGGGATGGAAGAGGCAGGCTACCGACCGCCGAAGGTAAAAAGCCAGCCGCACGACGAGCGATTTGAGGCGGTGCGACCCAATCATCTTTGGCATCTCGATTACGTCCACCGGCACATTAACCGCGCCAACACGCACACCCTCATCCTGCTCGATGACCACTCGCGCTACGCGGTAGGGCACGGCGTCGATGATGCCGAGCGCGCCAACATGGTCATCGAGACCTTCGAGCAAGCAGTGCAGCTGCACGGCAAGCCGGAGATGGTCATCCATGACAAGGGGTCCGCCTTCTGGTCGTGGCGTGGTATCTCGCGTTTCACTGCGCTGTTGACCGAGCTCGGCATCGACCAGATCGTTGCCAAGCACAAGGAGTGGAACGGCAAGCTGGAAGTCTTCAACGCCAATATCCAGAAAGAGCTCTTCGACGTCTATCGGTTCTACGACGTCACCGAGATGCGTCGGCGACTCGACACCCATCTGCACTGGTACAATCATCGCCGCACCAACCACGCCCTCGGCGGACTACTCGTTCCCGCCGACCGCTACTATGGGCGAGCCGACGAGGTGCTCGCGCGCATCGAAGCGGGTGCTGGTCCAGACGCGTCCTTCGATACGCTCGACCTTCGCGAGCGGGTCCTCGAGCTGTTCAAGGTCGTCAGCCACAACGGCACGGCCGAGGTCTGGCTGATGGGCCAGAAGCTACTCGAGCTGCATCGCTGACCGAGATCATCCCCAACGTCGCATCTGGTTGAAGCCAAGGCTTCGATGCGCTGTAAAGCGTCTGTCTTTCCTGCTTCAGCGCACGGCTGAAGCAGGAAAGGCATGGCGCGTCACCCCACAGCTTTGCGGGCAAAGAGTGACGCGCCAGCGGTATGGCAGCATGGTGCCGCCATCGCCGCACATGACGCAGTCAGCAGGCGCCGTCAACGCTTTGCAATCAGATTCGAGGTGACGGCGCTGGTGCCTCTGTTTCGACCAAGGCCCGCACGAGGGCATCAGGATGGCCCGCACGCCAGCGTGCGCAATCTGCAGGCGGTTCTTCTGGCCGGACGTACGTAGCCGCAAGCACCAGAAATACTGCTCGCCTGCTTGCGCCCGCGAGGCGAAACGACGCCGCGACCGTGAGCACAAGAAGCACTACCGCCAGAGCGATCTCGGTCGCGAGCAACGCCGTCGTGAGAGCCGCAAGCGTCGCGAGCGCGCTCGCCACAATGGAGCCAAGCGCATGTGGCGTCGAGCTCACGGCGAACAGCAGCGGCGCCGAGAAAGAGCACGCGCGCAACGTTGCTGGCTGAAAAACCGCTCACGGCGGCTCCAAAAGCGCCAACAGCGACGGGCATCTCCGCGTTCTGCAAAGGGTTTTGGGTGTGGTCTCACGGATGGGGCAGCAGGCTTCGACGGCGCATCGAAAAACAGCCAAGCTGGTCACCATCGAGGAGAACACCATGACTCAAAACGCACCACGACAAGCAACGAGCCGAAAGCCTTCGCTGCCCCGGGCCCAAATCCAGCTTCCGCCCCTGTCGTCGGACGATGCACTGACGCTGGTCGACATCCTGGAAATGATCATCGCAGCGATCTGGCGCGCACACGGCGACGACATGGCTGACCTCCAAGCGCTGCGCGGCGTGGAGACGCCGAAACCGTGGGACGCCGAGTGGGAGTGCCCCAACCCAGACGCGAGCGATGACGACGATTTCTAGAGCAGATGGGATGAAAAGGAGTCTCTGATCCCAGCCGGCGCAGCCAGTCTGTCGATGCTCTTGGTGGCGGGCCTCTTGTTGGCCGCGCGGCTATTTTTACGCCGGCTCGACCTGCACCATCCAAGCGTCGAGGCGATCCTGACGGCCACCGGCGTCGGTCGCACGCGCGCCTATCAGCTCAGAGACAGGATCTTAGAGGTTTTGCCAGAACTCCAGCGCGCCCCCGGACGCCCGTGCACGGTGTCCTCTATTGCCACAGAGGTAATCGAGACGCCCGCCGAACAGGTCATCGACTTCATCATGGCGCATCCGGGATGTGTCGTGGCGGGATCCCAGCGCCGGCATTACGACGATTGTTTCCGGCAGTTCGTCGTCGAGCTACGCGAGCGTCACAGCGCGCTCGAGCTCGCGGCCTTTGCTCAGGCGACCCGTGTTCCAGCCGGCACGCTCGAACAGTGGCTACGCGCCGGCCGCGAGCCTCCGTCCGCCCGCTCCTCGGATGCTCCGGCCGAGCGCGAAGAGATCGTTACGTCGACGCGGATCCAGAGCGTCATCGAAGCCTGGAAGGCGTGGCGGGGGCCATTCATCGCCTTCTGCGATCACGTCAGCAAACACCTGCGGATCCCATATGGTCGGACCTGGATCGGCTCGATTCTCGAGCTCGCGGGGGTGCGCACGCGCCAGCGCCGCGCCGGCCGCTCACCGGATGAAAAGGCGCTGCGAGGATTGTTCGAGACCTTCTTCCCCGGCGCCCAGTGGGTTGGAGACGGAAGTCCAATCAACACCGAGCTCACCATCGGTGGTGATCTCCATCGCTTCACGTTCAACCTCGAGCTGCTCACCGATCCCGCCTCGGGCGCATTCGTGGGTGCATCCATTCGTAATGAGGAAGACTCTGCCGCCGTGACCGAGGCGTTCACGGATGGCGTCGCCACCACAGGCAAGCAGCCGTTGGCCCTGCTGCTCGACAATCGTCCGTCCAACCACACGGAGGACGTGGACGAGACACTCGGCGAGACGATCCGCATGCGCGCAACCCGCGGCCGGGCCCAGAACAAGGCGCACGCCGAGGGTGGGTTTGGGCTTTTCAAGAGCACCGCGCCGCCGGTCGAGATCTCGGCGGACACGCCTCGCGATCTTGCAGCGGCGGTCCTCGAGCTGATCGTCACGACTTGGGCGCGCACGCTCAACCACCGACCCCGCAAGAACCGAGGAGGCGCGTCGCGGGTTGAGCTCTACAAACGACACAAACCAGCACCGGAACAGGTCGAGCAAGCGGCTGAGGCCCTCGAGCAACGGCGTCGCAAGCAGGAGAAGGCATTTGAAACACTGCGGGCGCGTCGGGACCCGGTTGCATGCGAGCTGCTCGACCAGGCCTTCGAGCGCCTTGGTCTCCTCGATCCCGAGAGCAACATCCGGAGCGCCATCGCCCGCTATCCCCTCGATGCCATCATCGCAGGCATCGCCATCTACGAAGCCAAGCATGACGCCAAAACACTCCCCGACGGCGTCGATGCGCGCTATTTGCTCGGCATCGCCCGCAACGTCGGTCAGCAGGACGAAGGTCTTCGCTTCAGCGAGCTGCTCCTTGCACGTCGACTCGAGGCACGGGATCTTGCACTGACGCTTCTCGAATCAGAGAGGGACGCCGTGCTGCAAGACGAGACAGCCAATCCCCGCGACCGAGTCAGAGCCCTTCTCGACAACGCTTTCGCCACCGATCGCCACATCGATCGCATCTTTTGGATTGAGGCCACCGCCAACGTCGTAGCCAACCATGCTGCCTCAGAGTCGGAACGTCACGACCTGTTTAGTTTCGCCACACGTCTCATCCATGCGACCTATCGCATCCCCTACAAGGACCGCCTCTCCTTCACCCGCCGGCTCGTACAGCAAACCGTGCCCATCGACTCACCATCCCCGTAAAACAATTTTTCGCGTCCAATCCCTCCCAAAGAGAACGTCAACCAGCACCTCGGCCGCTGCATCACGCCGAGGACCCGTCATCGGCAACGCGCTCGTTTGTACGTAGATCTCGGCCTTCCGGTCTCTTTTCCTTACGCAAACGCGTTCGCTGTTTTCGAATGGTAGGTGGTTGACAACCGCACATACCCCACCGTCCCTGGCGGTTGGAACGGTGTGCGCGCTGCTGGCGATGTGTGCCGCGGTCTTGATTTGGCAAGTGC
>JAFCZD010000555.1 GCA_019314525.1 Deltaproteobacteria bacterium | reverse complement strand
GCTAACTGCGCTTGTCAACCACCTAACAACCAAAAACTCCGGACAACGTAAGGCGGAAGATAACGCCGGTTGTCTGACACCGATCACTGAAGACGAGTGCCAGCCGGCGTCCGCGTCCGGATGAAACATCAGCGCGGTCGAATGCGTCGAGCGCGTCTAGGCGGAGCGGAAGCAACTGAGCGTGATCGCGGCACGCTCAGTTGAGCGGCACAATCCGATCGGTCACGAAGCGCACCGCATCTTGACGCTCACGTGGGGAGACGCGGAAGGTTGCGTGGATGTGTTGTGATGCGACACGGACGAGCCAACGACGCTGTTTGGAAGTGAGTCCTCGAAGACCGATGGTGGCGGCGAGGGCGCCAAGCCAAAAGATTCGATCCATCTCGCGGTCGCCGCCGAGAGCACACAACACGCAGTCGGCGATGACATCACGGTCTGTGCGAGAGGCAGCGCATACACTTTTCCGTTCGAGATCCAACGCGGCGAGAGCGCGGTCGCGGGCCTGGGTTCGCAGTTCCAGCATCGCTTCTGTGATGCACTCACCTTCGCGTTTGGCGGCAACGTTACGAACGATGCCGAGCAGATATCTGGCGTCGACATCTCTGGGGAGCGTGCCAGCACTTTGTTTACCGACGAAAATGGCAATACCGTCGACGATGGCGTCGAGTGGATAGCGGGCAATCGCGATTCGCACCCTGCGCTGAGGGTCGAATAGGCCAAGGCGATCGAATTGTGTGTCGAGTAGAGCGCGGACCTCAGGTCGCTGGCGGGCTTCTTGGGTGGCGCGTGCGAGCTCCTGACGACGGCAACGCGCCTCTAGGTCCTTGCGGGCCTGGACGATCTGCTCGTCGGTGGGGCTTTCGCCGTAGAGCTCAACACGGGTGCGGCCACCGCGGTCAGCGCGCGGGCGGTGGTTGGTGGCCCTGGCCCAAGTCATGGCCACGATGAAGAGGAGCTCTCTTGCGATGCTGCGTTGGCTTTTCTTTGTATTGAGCTCGATTGGTGGCACCTGTTGTGAGAACAGACCGAAGGCGCCTTCCACATGGGCCTTGTTTTGTGGCCTCTGCACCGTCGCGCGGATGCTCAGGGTGTCGTTGGAGTCGAGCACGGCGACGACTTCGGCGGCGTGATTCGATGGCTTATTGTCGAGCAGCGCAGCGATCGGAGCTGCGCCGGTCGTGGCCACGCCATCCTCGAAACTCTCGATAACCGCCGTGCTGTCCTCGTTGTCGCGCGCCGAGACACCGACGAAGGCGCCAGAATGCGCGTCGACCTGAAGCTCGAGGTTAAATGTGAAGGCTTCGTTATCGAGCACGACTCGCACGGTTTTGCCGTCGCCAACCCATTGAGCGCCGGGGAAAAAGGTTTCGAAGGCACCGCGCAGCGCGCTTTCGTCCGGTGAGCGCCCCGGTCGCCGTCGCACGGTCCGCACGCCGTTGTGATCGAGGATGCGTGTAACCAGCTGACGCCCCAAGGGTACGCGCAGGTTTGTCCGGACGTGCTTGGCGAAGTCGACGAGGGTGCCGTGCCAGCCCTGCCAGGCAGCGAGCACGGTCTCGATCTGGGCGAGCGTGGCGTCGGGCTTATCACCGGCCTCGGCGCTAGTGGCCGCTGAGTTGGACGGCTGCGACGCGTGCGAGGTTGCGGGCGACAGCCAGCTCTTGAGCGTGCCCAGAGGCACTTCGACGAGAGTGGCGAAAAGCTCAAGCGCGACGTCCTCGTACTGCGTGCGTAATGCGACGATGAAGTGACGAAAGTCATCGCTGTAGCCCTGCCGCTGCGCGCTTCTATGTGCGCAGCCGGCGTGCTGCATCACGTAGCGCAGTACGGCGCGGGTGATGGTCGCACCAATAGGCTTAGCGGACGTCTCGGGCGAGGGGCGGGCTGGGCGACCCGTCGGTCGCACGAGTGTGGGCAGAACTGCTACGAGTATGGCCACGAGCTCGTAGGCACGGCTGCGAGACGCGCCTGTAGCCTTCAGGACCGCCTCGGCTGATGGACAAGGCAGCGAGAAGTGCCGGCACAGGCTGCGCGCTAGAAGCAATACCGCCGCCAGCACCAAAGGCGGGACATGGGGGAAGGATTGAGGTAGAACGGCGATGTCCTTTTGTCTGATGTGTTGATTTGTTTGCAAACACCTCGTGCATCAGATCGAAAGGACACTCAAGCCCACCCCCACCACAGTCGCATTAGGTCGTTGGACTCGCGCCGAGAAGCTTCTTGCCAAGCAGCCAAACTTCCGGGACGCCGCCTCTGCTGGTCACCCGAAATAGCTCAAGGCAGCGGTCACGCAGCTCGAGCAGGTCGCCCGCATCGCGCCCGGCGCCAGCCTCGATGCGGGCGAGCACCTCATCCACGCGGCCGTAGTAACGGTCGGCTGGCACGAGAAGCCCACCAAGGGCGTGATGCGTGCGGCCGTGGTTGTACCAGTCGATATGCGCAGCGAGTCTGCGGCGCATCTCGGCAACGTCACAAAAGCGCTGCACGTTGAAGAGCTCTTTGTGCAGATTCGCGTTGAACACCTCGACCTTGCCGTTCCACTCTTTATATTTGGCGACGACTTGGTCGACTCCCATCTCGGTGAGCAGCGTCGTGAAGCGTGAGATTCCACGCCACGACCAGAAGGCTGAGCCCTTGTCATGCATGACGCTCTCGGGTCGGCCGTGACGCTCGACCGCTTGCTCAAAGGTCTCGATAACCATCGCCGCGCGCTCCGCGTCATCGATGCCGTGGCCGACCACATACCGCGAGCAGTCGTCGATGAGGATCAGGGTGAAAGTCGAGCTGCGGTTGATGTGCCGGTGCACAAAATCGAGGTGCCACATGAGATTGGGCCGCACCGCCTCGTAGCGCTGATTATGCGGGTCTCGTCGCACCTTGGGCGGTCGGTAGCCGGCATCTTCCATCACCCGACGCGCAGTGTGTACGCCGACTTTGACGTTTTTGCGTCGCAGTTGGTTGACGATCTGGCTTGGCCCAAGGCCAGGATGTTTTTGCCACTCCCCGAGGATCTCTTTGTCGCGCTGAGTCTCGATCTCCTTGGGCGTAGGACCACTGGTTGGTGTCGAGCCCACGCCTGCGGCTGCGCTACGGACCTTGCTCTGCCAGTCGTAGATAGAGAAGCGGCTCACTTTAAAGTGGTCGGCGGCAGCCGAGACACCGTATTCCGCGGCGTACTCGAGCCTCTCGGCCTTCTGCGAAGGTGTATAACGTTTCGCTACGCCGAGGCGCCGCGAGCCCGTGGCCTTCGGTTGTCGACTTGTCGAAGACCCACCCGGTACTCGTTTCTGCGTTGATGCCCGTTTCGGTGTAGGTGCTTCACTCTGCGTCGTGCCCTGCGCCTGCCGGCGTACGCCAGCCTTCGAAGCCCAGCTGCTCACGCTGCTCTTGGAAACGCCGTGTTTCTTCGCCGCTCCGCACACGCCCAGAGTCGGTACGTCATCCAATACCGCACTACGCTCGGACTCGGTGTATGAACGCCTCTTGACTGCCATCGCTGCCTCCAGCCGCCCGCTGCGAACCCCGGGGTGTCCGGAGTTTCACGCTGCGTGGCGGATGGTTGGATGGTAGACAAGAGCAGGTAGGTGTTGTAGGGCGATGGAATGCGTACGTCCGCGGCGCGCAGTCGTGCTTTGGGCTCGCCGAGGATGTATTGAACCGTGGCGCATGACTCCAGGCGCATGTTGCGTTCCAGACGGTTTTTGAAGACACCAGCGATACGACCGGTCTCGCTCTTCTCCCGGGCCTCGCGCTCAACCATGGAGGCGACGATGACGGCCTTGGTCAGCTCGCCGGGGTCCAATTCGCGCGCCGCTGGCATCTCCTCGACGTGGGCGAAGAACTCCTCGATCATGGCGCTGAGAATCTCAGCCTCGGACAGGCCCAC
>JAFCZD010000134.1 GCA_019314525.1 Deltaproteobacteria bacterium | reverse complement strand
TGGGTGCAGGCGCAGGTGCCATGGGTGCAGGCGCAGGTGCCATGGGTGCAGGTGCCATGGGTGCAGGCGCAGGCGCCATGGGTGCAGGCATGGGTGCAGGTGCAGGTGCCATGGGCGCAGGTGCCATGGGTGCAGGCGCAGGTGCCATGGGTGCAGGCATCGGTACAGGACGCGGTGCTGCAGGAGGTGGCGCCATCATTGGAGGTGCAGGGCTTGGCGATGGGGCCACCATCGGAGGTGGAGCCATGTTCGCTGCACCTGGCATCTCGGCACCTGGTGCCGTCGCTCGAGGCTTCCGTTTGGGTGGCGGAGGCGGCGGCCGACGGCTTGGATCTGCAACGCTCGCGTCAGCTGATGCTCCAACTGCAGCGCTATCCTCAACATGGAGGATGAAGTCACCAATGTAGATCTTGTCCTGGTTCTTGATCACCAAAGGGCTGGTGATCTTGCGCCCATTCACATAGGTCCCATTGGTACTCTTGAGATCAACGATGATGAACTTGCCGTCTTTGACAACGATCCGCGAGTGGCGCTTGGAGACGTTACCCTTGGGCAGGATGATGTCGTTGCCTTGGACGCGTCCTATATTCACCTCGGACTTGTCGAACTCGAGGCGACGCTGCTCTCCACCTTTTTCCGTGATGACAACCGTAAACATTCCGCCTCCGGCGATATCGCATGCATGCGGGGCGCAAAATTAGCGCCTTGTGATCAGTCCAATAACTTCCAGCCAACTTCCGCTTTGTAGTCCCCATAGAGCCGCTGGATGTCTTTGATCGATTTCCTCACCCAGGGATGACTCGAGGTAACAACCCGTGGCGTAACAAACACAACAAGGGTTGTTTTTTGGTCGAGAAATTCCCGGGATTTGAAAAGTTCTCCCAGGATCGGGATATGTCCAAGGAGTGGTAATTTGGCGACGTTTTTCTGTTCAGTATTGGAGAAAAGACCACTAAGCACGATGGAGTTCCCATCGCGCACTGTAACAAAGGTTTTGAAGCGACGGGTTCGAAAAGCTGGAAAGTCTTGAACTTTGTTGGCGTAATCAGGTTCAGAGACCTCGGCCAGTATTTCGACCCGGACATTGCCCAGGCTATCAGCGGTGGGCTGCACCTGCAACCGAATGCCATATTCCTTGTACTCTACTGCAGCTGTTGTGGAGGTGATCAGTGGAATGGGGATTTCCCCCCCCACCAGGAATTCTGCCTTCTTTCCTGATCCACAAACAAGCTTTGGTTGCGCCAAGAGCCGCGCATTTCCCCCGCTATAAAGCATATCGATAGCCGTGCGCCCGGCCGCGATGGGGGCATTGATCGTCAAAGACGCGGTGTCGACAGTTCGAGGCGTGATCGGAATGCTAGCTTGAATCTGGCCAGAAAGCTGACTCACCCCCAAGTTGGTTGGCCATGAGAACCCAAGCTTCTGAGTTGACCCCTTCCGTAGCTCGACAAACTCCACGTCCACGAGGATTTGCTTGCCCCCCCCAACTTTGATCAGGTTCTCAGCCTGCAGCCCATAAGTGTTGAGGATCGCTTTGACCTTATCCATCTCCTCTTTGGAGCCCACCGAGCCCTCCAAGAAGACGCTCCCCCCCACCAACCGGCCATGAACATCCGTCAAGCCATTGCGCTTGAAGATTTGGTTGATCTGAGCGACAGCGCTCTCTTTGAAGCGTATCAGGTTGCGAACCTTGGAACCGAAGAGCCTGACCGCCCGTTGGGCTCGACCATAGTCATCGGCGGTGATCGCCTTACCAGACAGGATGACATTGTCGCCAATAAGGTAGACTTGGATCCCGTGAATTCGGCCCAGGTAGTTCTTCACCTGACGAAAGAGCCGGTTGGCTTCCACCTTGGTGATGATGATGCGGTAGGTGTATTTGCGCCGCCCAGCATAGAGCAGCAACTCCGTGGTACCAGGCCCAACACCTACAATAGTGGCGGTATGTGCCGAAAAATTTGCCACATCAGCCACTCGAGGGTTGAGCACTTGTACTTTGGTGATGGTGCCCCGGATACCAACAGTTTTGGATTGCCCTTCAGTGAGACGAAAGGTTCGTTGGGCGAAAGCGGGCACGCTCATCAGCAACTGGGCGCTGACAAAGCCGCAGATCAGGATTTGGGCCTGTTTATAAAGTGGCATCTATGGCTCGAATCTTGGCAAAAATAAACCAGAAATGGTCGTGCGGTCAAGTTTGAGCCTCGTCGAAAAAATACAGCATGTTTCTTTTGCTGGTGGAAGGGGCGCCTTTGGCGCCCGCCAGCAGACTGCCGGTGTAGGATAGAACATTTGACCTCCTCAAGAACCAAGAGGTGCAGGCTGCATGCCACTTCGGATCTTCGCAATCATGGATATTTAGCCCAGCACATTGCTAAAGGAGGAAACCCAGACCCCAATGGTGGGGTCTGAAGACGTAGCCCACACGATCAGCCCAAGCGCAATGCTGGCAGGTGTTTCGCCGCCACAACCCAACAAACGCCGAGGAAAATCGCCACAGCATAGGGAATTCGGTGCAACTCGACAGCGTCCTCTCCTCCAACGAGACGTTTGGAGAGGCTGAAGAGGTTGCGGAAGACCATTCCCAAGCGCCCCTTGCTCGCTGCGACGATCAGTCCAAGGACACCACCGGCAATGCTCACATAGGCCAGCACCCACAACACGGAGGGCCAACGCAGCAGAGCCCCTACTGCGGCGAGCAACTTCGCGTCGCCGAGCCCCACAAAGCGCAGCGAGCTGAGGACGACGAAAATGACGAAGAGAAAGATGGCGCCCGCCAATGAACTCAACAGGCCCACGCCAAGCCCCGACGCGCCGCCAAACACGGAGAACCCAGCCGCGGCATTGAGCCCGAGGCCTGCGGCAAGGCCCACCAGAACGAGAACATTTGGGATACGATAGGTGCGCACATCGATCACGGCAGCGACCAAGCAGAGGGCGATCGCCACGACATCAGGCGCATGAATCCAGACGGAAGGTGACCAGACAGACACGTGGATTAGCTCGCTACTTCTGCGAGCCCTTCTGTTGCTCTGCGAAGTTTTTGAGGGTACGCGTCTTGGTGTGACGGTCACTCGTCGGGCTAGACCCGACCTTCACGTTTGTATCTCCTGCAAGAGCATTGGTGGCGCCTGCGAAGAGATCGCGAATGTTGTCACCAAAAATCGTGACCACCCCAATGGCGGTAATGGCGATTAAGGCAACGATAATGATATATTCGGTCATGCCCTGACCACTTTGGTCACGACGGAGGCGCTTGAGCAGCCTGCGCATCGGCTTTCCCTTTCGATTATTGCAAGATAAGTATAGTTTCTACTCGTGTTGGAGGCCATCGGTCAACCAACCGATGAGATGAAGACAAAAGATATCCTCAGCGTCCGAGAGGGCGAAAGGCAAACTCAACAATGAAGCGTTTCAGTGTCATCACCATCCTGCTGAGCCTTTGGCTGACCTTCGCTGTCGCTCCCTCACCTGCTCTGGCCAAGACCAGATACTATGTGGGGCTGCAGGCCGTGAAAGAAGCAAAGGCAACAAAGACCTGCAAGCTGGCCAAGAAAGCCAACGATCTATTCCTCTCGCTGCTAGACGCCGAAAAGACCGTCACGACGCGCTTGGAGGGCAACCCAGCACCTAGAAGCAAGGCGTTCGCAGCTGCCCTGAAGCGCCAAAAACTCGCGGGTTACGCCACCATCCTCCGTATAACGACATGCAAACACGAACTGCAGCCTCCCCAGCCGGGCAAGAGCTACAAAGTGCTGATGGTTGAGGTTGGGATCGCCATCGACGCAGAGAAGATCCCCTCTGGCCAGTTGGCTCGTGCTGGCATGGGGAGCGCGCAGGTGGGCACGGAGGTTTCGCGCATCAAGCCCAAGGAGCTGCAGTCGCTGCGCGAGGAGGCCTTGGCTGCCGCGACCAAGCATGCGGTGAAACGGTTCATCGCGACCTTGGATGGCAAGAAGACAAAAAAGAAGTCAAAGGCGCGTCGTTCCAAACGACGCCGTCGGTGATCCCATGCGCTCTATGGGTACATTTTGCATCGCCCTCCTCCTTCTGGGCACTGGCTGTCCTGCAGCGCTGGCTCGACCTGCAAAACCAGTGATCCGTGGCATGGCGCTGGGCCACTACACAGACATCAGAACACCTGCCCTGGAGAAAATGCTGAAGGAGCTTGTCTCTTTGGGGGCAAGCCATGTGTCGCTCGTGGTCTCATGGTCCATGCATGATGTGCGCAGCACGAAGATCGGCCCGCGCAAGGACTACACGACCTACAAGAAGGTCCTGAAGCGAATGATCAGCCGAGCCCACGCCAATGGGCTGAAGGTGATCCTCTTTCCAATTATCGACGTCCAGAACCGCAAACCTCTCGAGTGGCGTGGCACGATCAAGCCCAAGAGCTGGGATGATTGGTGGCGAAGCTATCGACGCTTCATCCACCACTACGCCGAGGTCGCGGCGCGTGGGGGCGTCGAGGTCTTCTGTGTCGGCTCAGAGCTCGTCTCCACCGAGAAGATGCACAAGCGCTGGACAAAGCTCATCAGTGGCGTTCGAAAGGTCTATCGCGGGAAGCTGCTCTATTCTGCCAACTGGGACCACTATGAGCCGGTCAGCTTCTGGAAGCTGGTCGATGTCGTGGGGCTCACCGCGTACTATTCCCTCGCCAAGCGCAAGGATGCTGATGAAGAGACCATGCTCCGTGCCTGGAAGCAGGTACGTGATCGCATCGCCGGTTGGGCGCGGCGCATCGACCGCCGCGTCTTGTTCACCGAAGTTGGCTACCCAAGCCTCGACGGGGGAGCTGTTCACCCATGGGACTACACCCAGGGAACCCGGGCTGATATGGAAGAGCAGCGACGGGCGTTCTCCGCCTTTGTGCGCGCCTGGGATGGCGTCAAGGAACTCGAGGGGGTTGTGTTCTGGGATTGGTACGGTGCTGGTGGCCCAAAGGACAAGCGCTACACCCCGCGCAAGAAGCCAGCCGAAGAGGTCATCCGTCGTTGGTTCAAGAAACTCGCCCCCAAGAAGCTCGCGGCGGGCAAATAGAGGTACGCCATGTTCTGGCCACTCGTTCTTGGGACCGCCACTGTCTGCGCCATCGCAGTCCTCGTCTGCTGGTTGATCTATCGCCAGAAGATCGCCAAGGAGCTGCGGGTAGTGGGCGACCTACACGAGGTCGAAAGCTACCTGCTCAAACGACTGCACGAACAGGATCCCCGCACGCGGCAGGCCCTCAGCCGCAGAGATGTGAACCCAGCATCTGTAGCCGCCCGTTTGCGCGACCTCGTCACAGAACTCACTCCCCGCGAACAAGCACAAGAAGAGCTGGTCAACGCCGACACCATCGAAGTCAGTGGTCAGAAGAGCTGAGCCCTATCAGTTCCCCGCGGTTTGGTCCCCAGGTTTGGCGTCCTGCGCGCCTACCCATGTGCAGAGTGTGTTAGCGGCCCACCTGGCACAAGGCTGGGCGAGTACGTTAGCGGCCCACCTGCCAAGGCCACAAGGCTGGGCGAGTACGTTAGCGGCCCACCTAGCAAGGCGCGAAGAGCCGCCGCCTACCTGTAGTAGGCAAGCGACAAGCAACGACGCCAGGGCGATCGCTGACCTATTGGAGGAAGTTCTTGATGACCTTGGTAGGCTTATTCGCTCGAATCGTGATCGTGAAGCTCTTTTGAATGCCGAACTTCGCGTTCTTGAGGGTGACGACATGACGACCTGCAGCGAGGGGGATCCTGCGCTGGGGCGTTGTCAGGCCCGTGTCGCGACCGTCGATCACGATCTTCGTCCAAGGTTTCGAGTTGATCAGCAGAGTGCCCTTCCCCACCTTAGGCTTGGGCTCTGGTGTCACCTTCAGCTTTGGTGTCACCTTCAGCTTTGGTGTCACCTTCGGCTTTGGTGTCACCTTGGGCTTCGGCGTTACCTTGGGCTTCAGCGTTACCTTGGGCTTCGGCGTTACCTTGAGCTTCGGCGTTACCTTGGGCTTCAGCGTTACCTTGGGCTTCGGCGTTACCTTCGGCTTTGGCGTTACCTTGGGCTTCGGCGTTACCTTGGGCTTCGGCGTTACCGGCTTGGGTTCGACCTTCAAGACGAGCTTGGCGTCAAGGGTCACATTATCAGCTCCGGCGAAAGGCACTGTTTGGCGCCAGACCTGATAGCCTTCCAGTCGAACAACGACCAGTGTGTTGGTTGCCTTTGGGTCTAGATGCACATGTTGTGGCGAGGGACCAAGCCGACGCTCACTGCCATGTTGCAGCAGGAAGATCTCCCCAGCTGGATCGCTGGTGAGCGAAACCTTCACCAGGTGGGGCAACAACAAGACCTTCAGCGCCAACTTCTGAGCAGGCTTCAGGGTCACCTTCTCCAAGTGCGGCTGGAATTGAGGGGGTTTACGAACTTCAATTCGATGCTCACCGGGTGAAATCTGACTAATACGGAGTGGAGAGAGGCTCTGGAGCTTCTTGCCATCGAGCCAAACCTGGGCCTCGGGGGGCACGGTTCGCAGCTCAATACTCGGCAAACGAAAAAGCTCCGCCTGAACATGTACGTCTTCACCTGCGCCAGGTTTGATTGTCTTCTTCCACTGCTGATAGCCCAGGTGGCGCACCACCAACACAGCGGGCTTACCTGGCGCTAACTGCACATGGAAAGGTGTGTGCCCCTTCAGCTCGTGGCCATTGACATAGAGCACCGCCGCCACGGGCGTCGTCGTGACCGTGAGCTGAGCGGGCCGGGTCATCGCATAGTAGCCATAACCCACCCCACCACCCGCCAAGAGCACCACCAACAAGAGCCAAGGCCAGGCAGCCTGACGACGCTTGGGTGAGGGCGCGACAACCGCGAGTGGTCCCACATGGGGCGCGACACCCAGGGTAACCGGAGCCATGGGCCCTGTTACCTGATTGGGCTGATTCGTATGAACCTGGTGGCCCTCAGCTTCCAGCTCTGGTGCGGGCTCAAAACTCCCCGCGCCGTTGCCAGGTTTCCCGTAGATCTGCGTATCTGCTTCGTCGTCGTCCCACGTCAACGCAGGCCCACCCACACCATCATCAAGAGCATCGAGAGGTGGTGGCGCCAACTCGGGGCCCGCGGTGCGGGCTGGGGCGAGGTCAACGGTTGGCTCACTCCGCACCGAAACGGGCGCAGGTGTGGGTGTGAGATCATCCTCAGGCACGATCTCCGGGTCGGCCTGAATCCGGCGCCCCTCCTCTTCGATCTCTCGCGTGAAGGTCCGCTTCATCCAGGAAGCGAGGTCCTTGCGGGCATAGAATTCGCCCGACGTATACATATAGGCTTGAAGATCGTCGTGGAGATCGATGGAGTGCTGGTAACGATCTTCAACGTCACGGGTCAACGCCCGCATCACGATCTGCTCGAGTTCGTCACTGATCTTGGGATTGTAGGTGGTGGGCGGCAGGATCTCGACGTTGCGCACCTTCTCTAGGGTGGCGAAGTCCGTCTCACCCAAAAAGAGCCGCTCTCCTGTCAGGAGTTCGTAGAGAATGATCCCAATAGAGAAGATATCCGAGCGGCCATCCAGGGATAAGCCCCGCACCTGCTCGGGCGACATATAGCCGAATTTACCTTTGAGGATCCCGGCCTGGGTCTTGGACGCCTTACCAGCAGCCTTGGCGATGCCGAAGTCCACCAGTTTGACCTCGCCCTCATAGGACACCAAGACATTCTGTGGGCTGACATCACGATGCACGAGGTGCATTTCGGCGCCCGAACCGTCCCGCTTGTTGTGGGCGTAATCGAGCCCCTCACAGACCTTCATCACAATGAAACAGGCCTGCGGGATCGGCATCAACGCTGTAAGGGCGCGCCCCCGATCAAAGATCGCACGCAAGTCCTTGCCGTGGATGTACTCCAGGGCGATGAAATAGGATTCGCCTTCCTTCCCCAACTCGAAGATCTGCGCAATGTTGGCGTGGTTGAGCTTCACCGCGATCTTGGCTTCATCGATGAACATATCGATGAACTCTTGATCGGCAGCGATGGCGGGGAGAATACGCTTCAGCGCGACTTGACGCTCGAACCCCTCGACGCCAAAGCTCTTGGCGCGAAACACCTCGGCCATACCCCCAACGTTGATACGTTCGAGGAGGTAGTATTTGCCGAAACGCACCGGCCTATTCACGAGAGGCCCTCGACATCCGTTGGGAGTGCCTTTTTTTGATGGGGATCACTCCGCTAAGTCCAATTAGATCTTGGCGTCAGACTACAAGCCCCACGCACAAAAGGCTAAGAATTGGGTGTTGGCACCCTGCGCCAAACAGGCAGCACAATAGCGCACCCCGGCCAGAAGTGAAGAGGAAAGCAGGAGAAAATCGACTCAGCCCCCCTCCCCGGCCTCCATCATCGGTGAGGCCGTCTCGAAGGCGCCCACCTTTTCGAGGTCGCAAAAGAGCAGCGTGCCCCCCACCGCGGCCATGGGTATGGACAGCAACCCAACCACAGGAATGAGAAGGACCAAGGTGACCCCGGCGCCAAAGCCACTGGTCAGCGAGCGGTTCTGCTTGAGCGCCGCGCGTTTGCGTTTAAAAGACCACAGACGTCGCGCCATGGAGTAGTCGAGGTGGTCGTAGGCAAAAAAGCGCGTGGTGGTGATGAAGCCGCCAATTGCGAAGACCAAGGTGCCTATGACGGGAACGAAGCTGAAGAGAAAAAGAGGAATCATCACGGCAAGCCAGAGCGCCAGCTTCGCCACCTCGTGAAGGATCGCGGCAACGATGCCCTTAGCAAAGATGCTCCAGACGAAGGGCTGAGGCTCCCTGCCATAGGCGATCTCCTCGACCTTTTCAGAGAGCAGGTCGTTGAAGGGGGCCGTAACGATGCCCTGAACCACGAAAAAGGCGACATACCCGATCAACATCACAGCCACGAAGATCAGCACATAGAGCAGATACCAGAAGATCCGCGTGAGCCAGAACGTAGGCTTGGCCCAAATCAGCGCCACCAGCTCCCCATAGTATTGGTAGAGCAGAAAACCCACCCCCAGGAAGACCAGGATCGTCAACACGGTAGGCAAGATGCAGTATTTGACCAATGAGGGGTGCTTACCGATGAAGCCCCATCCACGGAAGAGATACCCCATGCCGCGGAAAAGTTGGTCCAGACGCCCGCCATGCCGGGGGTCGACGGGATCACCAGGGTTAGCTGGGTCGATGGGGTTAACGGCTGGGTCGATGGGGTCGTCCGTGGCGCTGACACTGTCGCTCATACTCTGCCTCCGCCGCTGAACTTACCAAACACACCCCACATTGGTCACGGACCAACTTTTTACGCAACCTTTGGCCCAAGTCTCCCGATAAGGATATTGGCAGCACAAAAGAGACCGACCAACGACTGGAGATTCACAATGAATATCGCACGTATGGGAAGAACGACATCAACCGTAGAGACTCGCAGACAGCGCCAGACCCCAAAGAAAATCAACCCCTTCGAGGTGGCGTTGCGCACGGGAGCACAGGTGCTCTTGACAGGGGCGCAAATCGCAGGAGGAGCCGTCGGCGCGCCCATGCTCTCAGCAGCGGTCAACACCGCCGTAGCAGGCCCCTTGGGTTACAGCCCCAGGCCCCTCACGGGCGGAAACCCACAAACCACAGGCGCGGGAGGCGGAACGACAGGTGTCCCAGGAGCACCAGGTGCCCCAGCTGCCGCCACGGACGCCAACAAGACCAACGAAGACGTCTTGAGGGAACTCCAAGAGCAGCGCATGGGCGACGACTTGAAGCTCCTGGCAATCCAGGACAAGATTCAGCAACACAATCGCCAAATCTCACTGGTATCCAACGTGATGCGGGCCAAACACGAGACAGCGAAGTCGGCCATCTCCAATATCCGAGCGTAGGAGACTGTTTTGTCTCCTAGTGGCAGGGGTGCTTCTAGCGCCCGCCAGCAGACTGTTACACAAGCTTGGCCCCACAGAGCCAAGATGCTACAAAAGGTTTAAGGTAAAGCGATGAAAATCGGCGGACCCAAGCCCCCCACGACGCCCCCCCAGATCAACGACGCCGGAAAAGCCGGCGGCGCGGACGGTTCCAGCGCGAGCAGGGCAGGTGGCGCAGCGAAGGCCGGCGTGCAAAGTTTTAGCGAAGTCCTCGGCGCCCAAGGAACGCCCAAAGAGTCCAACGCCGTCCAGGACGCCTCACTCCAAGGGATAGCAACGCGAATCCAGAGTGGTGAGCTCGGCGCGCCCGAGGCCAGCAAAGAGATCGTCGATGTAATCGTGGAACGACGAGGAGCCGGCCTCACGCCCCCCGCACGCGAGCAGCTGCGCGAGGCGCTGATGCTAGCCATGGAGCAGGATCCCCATTTGGCCGTGAAGCTGGCGCAAATGGTCCCGACAAAGCTGGAGGACAATGAGGCTTGAGCAGCTGATATTCTTGTTTTGTGTGGGGCTCGTGCCCCACCGGTCCCTTGCGACACCCTCCGCCACGGTGAAGCCCAAGGTGACGGCTTTCGTCCTCGCATCAGAGGGTGTGCCATCGAAGCTGCGCGAACGAATCCTGCGACGCTTCGCCAAAGCCCTGGGAAAGAACACACATCTCGATGTAAAGGACTCGGACAAGCTCTTGGCGGAGTTTTCTGGGGACATCCCAGCAGTGAAGGTTCAGCAGCTGGACACCGACCACAAAGCGGCGGTGAAGTTGCTGATGACGGGAACCGCCGCTGAGGCGCGCACACAGCTCGAGCGGGTCATCACAGGCTATGAGTCGCTCCTGCCCTTCATTCGCAAACGTCGCATGGCGCACGCGCAGGTGGCGTTGGGCGTGGCCATGGCAACGTTGGGCAAGCGGCGTGAAGCGTTGGCAACATTCTCGAAGCTCTTCGTCTGGCGCCCCCGAGCGACATATCCGCCGCTCTTCGACACGAAGATCTTCCCGCTCTTCCAGCGGGCTCAGAGCAAAGCAAAGAAGCTGAGGCGGGGATCCATCGAGTTGACGACAGAGCCGCCCGGCGCCCGCGCCTATGTCGACGGCCGCTTCGTGGGCGCGACACCGACGGTGGCGTTTGGTCTGGGCGTGGGCCGGCACTACGCGACGTTCAAGAAGGCCGGCTTTGTGAAGGGCGGGCTAGTGGTGAACGTCGACCCCCGGCGTCAGCAGGCGTTCACCGCGAAGCTGCGCCAGAGCGAGAAGTTCTTGGTGATCCAGCAGAGCTTAGCAGACGCGGAGCGAAACCTGGGGCAAGAAGAAGCAACGCCGGCCATGACAGACCTGCGGGTGGTCTTGTTCTTGGACCAGGTGATCTTCGCGAAGCTCCAGCAAACGCCCGAAGGGCTGCACGTAGACGCGCACCTATACGATCTGCGCTCAAAGCTGCGGCTGAACCAGGCACGTATGACCTTCGACACGAAGACGTTAAAGCCCATCGATGAGCTCGCGCGGCTGGTGTACGTCAACGTCCCTTATGACGGCTCAGTACACGCGCCTCCCGACGCCCCTCCCCCAACGGTGGTTCGGCGAGGCCGCTTCTCGCTGCTGGCGTTGCGGCGGTGGTGGTGCCTGTGGCGGTGTTGGTGCCAGGAGGGGCCGATGCATGCCCCAGCGGGAATCTGTGTGTGGAGGTTGCAAATTAGGGCGCTGACTTCTCATCACCCCTCAAACCCTGCAAAAAGCATCAGGTCGCCACCGTCAGGCGCTGAGAACGCCCTCCCCTCCAACGTCAGCTCGTCGTAGAAATCCCCCACCACATAGGCACGCTCTCCAAACACCGCAACGTCCTCGCCATAGCCATTCTTCAAGCTGTCAATGCGGCGCGCCCCCTGGTGTTGGTTACGCCAGCAAGCCAAAAAGCGGTCGAGCCCAGCGGCTAGCGTCACATTGACGCTCTCAAAGGCGTCGATGGTAACGCTATCTCGCTCGCTACCCTGAGGGTCTCTTCGCTGAACAGGCCCGAACGCAGCTGAGGCAACCGAAACCCTGAGCGACCAAGCGTTCCTAACGCATCACGCCCAGCCGGTGCGCGCGGTACATTATTCGAAGTCGACAAGTTTGGAGGATTTGCGGATAGCCCGGAAGGACGCTCCAGGAAAGTGCGACAACGCCTTTAGGGGCTATGCCCGAGATACCCGTCGTCTTGCAAC
>JAFCZD010000133.1 GCA_019314525.1 Deltaproteobacteria bacterium | reverse complement strand
TGATGCCTCTGACGCCTCGGACGGCGCCGCTCCTCTCCACAGAGAAGGTCCGCGGTGCCCCATGGCGTGTCGGCACGCCCGAGCCATCTGCGATGCCGCGCATCATATCTGCAAGCTGGCAGATTACCTCGACGAGGCCGAGGCGCGCAGCCGCTGTGGGCAAGCACAAGAGGATTGCCGTCAGGCGCGCGAGCAGACGCGGGGACAATGCCAGGTTTGTGATTAGTGGCCCATGGCAGGAGGCTCAGGAGCTTCAGGACGCGCCGGCCTCGTTCGTCTCTTCTTCTGCAGCCGCGCCAGGATCCTCACCAAGGCCCAGTTCTCGGCGAATCTCGTCCTCGTCGTCCATATCGTCTTGATCTTCGGGGGTCAGCGGTTGGCCGGCCTTGAGCTTGGCCTCACGTCGCTTCCGTCGCTGCTCCCACGCGTATTGCACCACCTCTTCGCTCAGCCCCAGGGCGAGGTAGGCCGAGATCAAGAAGATGAAGATGAACGAGGCGCGCAAGCCAGTGAAGATCAATAGGCAGACCAAGCTCACCAAGAAGACAACGCCAAGGCTGCGCTTGGTCATGCGCACATCCTTGAAGCTGCGGAAGCGCACCCGGCTGATCATCAGATAAGCGAGGATCACTACCAGGGTGGCGATGGCCCCCTGGCCCACGGCGTAGTTACCGCCGACTTGGTAGTTCACCACCACGAGGGCGACGATCACTGAAGCCGCGGCGGGGATGGGCAGGCCGAGGAAGTAGCGGCCAGGGGCAGAGGCGTCCTTCTGTGAGGCGATCACGTTGAAGCGCGCCAGCCGCAGCACGCCGCCAGCGAGGAAGAGGAAGGCGATGAAGACACCCCAGAGGCCAAAGGAGCTCAGTCCCCATTTATAGACGAGCATCGCGGGCGCCGCGCCGAAGGTGATGGCGTCTGCCAGGGAGTCGAGTTGCATGCCCAGGTCGCTCTGGGTGCGCGTAAGACGCGCCACGCGGCCATCGAAGAGGTCGAAGACGAAGCCAAAGATGATCGCCAAGGCCGCCTGGTAGAGGTCCTCGATGGAGGCGTCACCTGCGCAGAGGGTGAGCGCGAAGAAGCCGCAGAACACATTGGAGAGGGTGAAGAGGTTGGGCAGGATGAAGAACGTCTTGCGCCAATTCATGCCAAGAAACCTCCCTATAAGAGGGGCCAGTATACACACTGTGACAATTTCGTCGCCCCTTGCGCTCACCTATTTTGGCGAGTCGCCTTCCTTCCGCTCTGGGTTGGAGGGGGCTTCATTGGGCCGATGACGACGTCGCCAACGGGCGATGACGCGTCCGCAGATCCAGATTGAGAGCGCGACGATGGCGCCTCGTGTCGCCCAGACGGCGGGATCTTCGAAGAGCCAGCGTTGCAGAAGCAGGGCGCTCAAGGCCAGGTCGAAGGTGTAGGTTAGTCCCACGAGGGCGCTGGCGGTGGTCATTGGGGACCAGGGCACGCGCCGGGCCAAGAGCAACGATATGGGCACGAGCGTGATGAGCTTGCTCAGGTCGGTGGTGAGGGCGCCCATGAGGATCCGCAGCGCCAGGGAGTCGCTGCCACGCATCCAGAGGGCCACGCGTGGCACGAGGGCCGCGCTGATCATCACGCAGAGCAGGTAGGTGCCAACGGACGCAAAGAAGAGCAACGAGGCGTTTCGCCCCTTCTCCGTCCAGCTCAAGAGGCGTCCTCTGTGTTGCTGCCGCCCTTGCCTGGCTCGAGGCTCTCCGCTGCGGGAAAGACGCGCATGAGGGTCAAGCCCTGGGCGGGCGCGGTGGGGCCGCCCAAGGTTCGGTCGCCGCTCTGCAGCATCTCTTCCACAGCCCCCTCGGCGAGCTTGCCACGCCCAATGCCCACCAAAGTGCCCACGATGATGCGCACCATATTCTTGAGGAAGGCGGTGCCTGTTATATCGATTTGGATCAGCGGGGGCGCGGTGGTGAGGGTGCAACGATACATTGTGCGTGTGGTGGTTTCGCACTCACAATTGGCGGCACGGAAGGCGGCGAAGTCGTGGTCGCCCACGAGCTTCTGCCCTGCGCGCACCATGGGCTCGAGGGTGAGTTCTCTCCAAAGCCGCCAGCTCCTGCCCTCGTAGCGTAGGGAGGGCACACGCTGATTGAAGATCGTGTAGCGATAGTGTTTGCCACCGTTGCCGTATCGCGAGTTGAAGTCAGGCGCCACCTCGTCCACGGCCAAGATCGCAATATCGTCGGGCAGCAGCCCGTTGAGCCCCAGCTGCAAGCGCAGGCAGCTCAGCGGGCTCTCCGTGCGGAAGTTTGCGATCTGACCCTCGGCGTGCACGCCAGCGTCCGTACGGCCCGCCACAAAGAGCCGACACGGCGCCTGCGTGAGCCGCGCCAGCACCTCCTCGATGGTCCCCTGGATGGTGATCGTCGCAGGCTGCACCTGCCAGCCGTGGTAGGCGCGTCCGTCATAGGCGATCATGAGGCGGATATTCCGCATGAGGCTAGAACTCGATGGCCAGGCCGGCGAGAAAGCTCGTGTCCCCGACGTTGAGGGCTGTTTCGCCGCTGAAGCCGTTAGCGTCGAGGTGATAGAGTTCGATAAAAATGTAAGTGTGGTTGACGCCAAGGTCCATGTCGAGGGTCTTGGCGCTCTGAGGCTCGAAGACGTCGAGGAGCAACGCCACGCCGAGGTTGATCTGCCAACCGAGGCTGCCCCCTTCGGCGTCGTCGCCTTCATAGCTCGCGATGGAGCCGTCTCCTTTGTCCATGAACCAGAAGGTGTAGGAGAGGCCGAGTTTGATATAGGGCACGAGGGGGATGTTGTAGCGCTGGGCTAGCACGTCAAAGCGGTAGACGGCGAGCAGTGAGAGGGGCACGAGGGTGATGGAGGTCTCGCCGGCGACGGTGATGTTGCCTGAGGCGGGGGCGCCGTCGACGCTGTCATCAGCGAAGGGCGCGCCGCCTTTGGTGAAATAACCGATGGATCCGCCGACGCCGATGCTGCCGAATCCACGCCAGACCTGAAAGTCGAACTCCGTCTGGAACATCAAGCCGGGATCGCTCCCGAGGATGTCTTCGTAGGGGCTGTTGCCGCTGAACTCGCCGTCGATGTCGGGGATGAAGGGCCCGAGCTTCAGCTCGAGGGCGAAGCGCTGTGGTGAGTGGTAGCGCTCTACCTCTGGCAGAATCTCCTGGGCAGCGGCAGGGAGGGGCGCGATGAGCGCTAGCATGATGATGATGGAGCCTCTCATCGGCCAGCCCTCCTGCGGCGGATCAAGCCAAAGAGCAGCAGGCCGAAGAGCGGCAGCCCTGCAAGAACCATCGCACTTGCGCTTCCCCGAGAACCGACAGCACAGAAGCCCCCGGTCGCGCTGCCCCCGCTGCGCTTGTAGCGCTCCCACAAATCTTCAGCGAGCACCGGCGTGGCCTCTCCGAGCAGGATCGGCGCAGAGGCGTTTTCATGCTCATCGATGGCCACCACATAGAAGCGGTAGGGCACGTTATTGTCGAGTCCCTTCACCGTCAACTCACCATCGGAAGGGCTCGCCTCGGAGCAGACGAAGCGTGGGTCCAAGGCGGTAATGCCAGTGGCTGGTGTGTTGTCCGTGGTGTCAGCGGTGGTGTCCGTGGTCATCTCAGCGACGGCGTCCGCGGCAGGAGTTGTGGTGTCCGTGAGCGTGTCTGTTGTTGCGCCATCGTCGGGTACAGCATCGTCGGGTACAGCATCGTCGGGTACAGCATCGGTGAGGGCGCCATCCACGCCAGCGTCCGCTACGCCAGCGTCCACTACGCCAGCGCCATCCACGCCACCGTCCGCCACAACGCCTCCATCGGTGGTCGCCACTGAAATGCACTCGGGATCCGTCACCTCATAACCTGCCGAAGGCGGGTTTGTCAGCCCCGGTGCGTTGTTGTCCACGCGTTCGCAGAGCACCTGATAGCGGGCGTTGGGCTCGGTGTCCGAGCCCGAGGTGAAATGCACGGAGACGATGCCTTCGCCTGGCTCAGGGGCTTTGTCCGAGGTGGGGGACGTGGGTTGCAGCCCGTCGGCCGAGAACGTCACCGGCGTGGGCGTGATGTCGGTGAGGGCATTGTCTAATCCCTTGAAAATATAGAGGTTGACGGCGAGGTCTTCGGTGCAGCGGTCGAGCATCAAGTCGGCGACGGTGGGCTCGCGGCTCTCCTCTTCACCCTCACTGATGGCGACATCAATGTCGCTGCGCAGGTTGTAGACGAAGTCTGTGAAGAGCACCCGGCAGCTGTCCGTGGTGATGCTGCCATCGTTGGTGTTGATGCACGTGCCCGTACCCACAACGACGGAGATGCGGTCTTTGTCGGCGCCGCTGATATCCGGGATGATGCGCAGGGTGACGCGCAGGGGCCGCGCACATTGACATTTGGCGCGGTTGAAATAGGTGCGTGTCAGCTCACTCTCGATGAGCACCTTGCCATCGTCTTTGCGCAGCTCCACCGCGGTGACGCTGAAGGTCTGCGCGGAGGCGGGCAGGGCTGAAAGTACCAGAAGAACCAGAGATAGGGCTGTGTTGCGGATCATGGAGAAACATCCTAGACGTTCGCGGGTCAGAAACCTGCCCTCACAGATGATGGGTTGGTTCTGAACGATTCATTCCCGACGTCATGTTGCAAGCAGCGTGCCTCACCATACGGCGATGGGCTCTGCAGACCTACCACTCTATAGCGCTGAAATCAAAAGGGAGAGCTGCCAGACCGCAGGTTGCATGTGTCATTCTGTCTCGAGAGGCCCTGGCGCCTTGCCAAGGAGGCACAAGGTTTTTCCGGCCGGTGATCTAGAGCGCGTCCCGGGCATGCAGAAACTCTGCGATCTGTACTGCGTTCAGCGCGGCCCCCTTGCGCAGGTTGTCAGCGACGACCCAGAGGTTGAGCCCATGGGGCAGGGTGGCATCGTTGCGGACTCGACCCACGTAGACAGGGTCTTTGCCAGCCGCTTGGCGTGCGAGGGGATAGCGGTTCTTTTCTGGCTCGTCTACGAGCTCCACCCCAGGCGCCGTGCTCAGGAGTTCTTTGGCTCGCTCCGCTGAAAGGGGCCCCTCAAACTCGACGTTGAGGGCTTCACCATGACCCACCAGCACGGGCACGCGCACGGTGGTGGCGGTGACGGCGATGGTCTCGTCTGCGAAGATCTTCTTCGTCTCCTCTACCATCTTCTCTTCTTCCACAGAGGTGCCGTCGGGCAAAAATTCGCCGATCTGCGGCAGGCACTCGAAGAGCATAGGGTGAGGGAAGATCTCAGGAGGCGGCTCGGGGCTGCCATTGGCCCAGGCCACCGCCTGCTCAGTGAGCTCTTTGATGGCGCGCGCCCCAGCCCCTGCTACCGCCTGGTAGGTCGAGACCACCACGCGCTTGACACGAGCCTCACGGTGCAGCGGCGCGAGGGCCACCACCATTTGGATTGTGGAACAGTTGGGGTTGGCGATGATCCTGCGGGGGGCGTCAAGGGCGGCCTCACCATTGACCTCGGGCACCACCAAAGGCACATCGTTGGCCATGCGAAAGGCGCTGGTATTGTCGATGACCATGGCGCCCGCTGAGGCCGCCACGGGGCCGAAGGTCTCACTCACAGATCCGCCAGCGGAAAAGAGCGCCACGTCGACGCCTTCAAAGGAGGCCTCGGTGAGTTCTGTGATGGTGATCTCCTCTCCGCGAAAGGTGATCGTCTGCCCTGCAGAGCGGAGGGAGGCGAGGGGAACGAGTCGATCGATGGGGAGGTCGCGCTCTTCGAGCACGGCAAGCATTTGCTGTCCAACAGCGCCTGTGGCGCCGACAATGGCGACGGTGTAGCCCATGGTGCTCTCCTTTGTGTCGCAAAAACGGCTCGCAGCATAGCAGAGCTTGCGCCGGGGTGCTCGTGGGCTTGCAGCGTGGGGTTAGGGGAATGCTCGCTTCACTATGGTTCTGCCCTCTTTCGAGACGCCCGCCTCTTCTGCGAACTGGGCCCAACTCAAGATCGCCGCGCGCATTTCGTCCATGATGGTATGGGCCGTTTTGTCGGGGATGCTCGCGTTCTTCGCCAGGTGCAACATGTGTTCGCGGGTTGGGCGTTTTCCTTCACCTGCGACGGTCATGGTGTGTTCGCCGCCAGGCCCAGCCGCGAAGGTGAGATCGTAGGCCGGAGTGAGAGCCCACTCCCCTGATGTGTCGTCCAAGAGGAACGCGAAGTTCTTCACATGGTCGTCGCGGTTATGGGTGCCCACGTTGAAGACCATCTGCCGGAACGCACGGCGAACCTCCTTCTGACTGCGGGTCAGGACGGACGTCGCTTTGAGCAAGTCGCCATAGTCGGAGGGGACGCGAAAGTCGGCGTGGATCAGGTTGCCAAAGGTGTGCACGTGGTAACGGCGATCCCAGGCGCGATCAAAACGCTTCACCCCAAAAAAGCGTTCTCCGTCTTTGGTCTCGAAGAGCTGTGTTGGGGGCATATGGATGCCCGCCGCCTTAGCCATCAGTGCATAGGCATATTCGATGGCTGCGGCGTCAGCGTCATCCTCTGCACCGGTGAACTTGACGATCCAGTGCTCGAAGCCAGGCGGTAGGGACTCTTCCCCCGACAGCATCTCACCTGTTGTTGGTGCATAGCCCACCAAGACCTTCGGCCGAGCGCCACCCGGCGAGCCCCCAGCTCTGAGCAGTTGAGGGAGGATCTCTGTGGCCTTGCCCGCGAGGATCTCACGTGATTGGCGCGCCAGCTCGTGCAGCTCGAAGATGCCCGAGTCACCATCCTGTCGAGCCGTGGGGGGATGGTAGGTCAGCGCACCCATGGTGCGAGTGCCAAGCCAGGCGAGTCTATCCAAGGGGCTCATGGTCGCCAGCGGACGACCGAGTCGCTGGAAGTGACGGTCCATCAAGAGCAGGCCCCAGCCGTCAGGCAAAGAGTCATCAAAGAGCCCAGGCAGCGCGTTGAATTCACGTTGGGTGTGCTCAAAGAGTCCGCCACGAAAGGGGAGCCGAAAGGGGGAGAGGCTGGTGCCAGTGGAGAGATAGTCCGCAGCATACTCAAAGTAGATGCGGCCGCGCTCTTCGGCCAGGGTGCCCACATGCACAGAGTCCTCGAACGTTCGGGAAAACTGAATGCTCAGTTTCTTCATCGGCGCCCTCGTTTTCGGGTGACTTGGGTCACCTGTTGCTCGAGGTCAGCCAATGTTTGTGCTCTTGGGGGATGAAAGAGAGCGTTGAGTTCGTCAAGGCGGTCGAGGGCATGGGCCAGGGTGAAGAGCAACTTCACAGAGCCTCTCCCTGTGGTCTCAAAACGCTTGAGCGATGCCTCGCTCAGCCCAGCTCTATCGGCCAAGGTGCTGCGGGACCAGTTTCGCTCCAACCTGAGGGCCTTGAGTCGCTCTGCAAGCTCTTGGATAACCTCAGCAGGCGACTTCAGTGTTAGGAGTGCGGCGATCATATATTGATTATGGCTGCATGCACTGAAAGGTCAATATGTTAGCTGTTAAGCGTGTATCATGTCTGTATGGGTAACATCTGCCCTCTAATCGTTCTCTATCCGCCGTGGGTCAAGTTCTCGCTTTATCCCAAATCGTTGCACTGTCGCGCTTGACGAGCAGCGATATCCCGGAAGCTCGCTGAGACCTCTTCGTCCCCCGCGATCCTCGACCAATAATCGGCAGCAGCCTCGCGAGTCTCTTGCCACATGGCTTTCTCGGCGACTACTCGAATGGGCGGCCTGAGGGAGACCTCGGGGAGATCTCCTCGTATGGGGGCGAAAGCCATGGGGAGCATGTCGTAAATGGGCAGCAAGTCAAAGCCGCGCGAGGTAGGCGTCAGGCTGATATTGCCCAAGTGCATATCGGTGTTGCCGATCCAATGACCGAAGGTCTCCGCCCATCGCAGGTCAGCCGCCGTCCTGTCCTGGACGTACTTCTGCTGATGCAGCGCCCAGGCGACGTGCCCCCATCCTCTCCCTACTCCAGCAAACTCAGCGACGACCATGGCCAAGGAGAGAGCGGGCAGGCGTCCCCGCAAGCCACATCAGTCGAATCGACGGCTCTCGAGAAAGACTCGTCCCTCGAAGAGATAGCGTGTGGTGTACGCTGCACACAGAGTGTTGCTCCTAGCGCGCAAGAGAGTGAGGGCATGATATTCGGCGTGCAAGAGGTCTCGCCAACGTTGAGCGTCAGGGCTTTGGCTTGCAGGAGAGAACTTGACGATGACGTGGCCTGCGTCTCGATGATGAATCGCAAATTTTTGGTGTAAAGGTTTGTAAATATACGCAGTTAAGATGGTGCCCTCGTTGTTTCTGAATAGAAAGAGGTCGATGGTGGCAGGGGAAAGCCCACGCCCGAATGACGACCATGAGTTGTCTGTGACTATGGTAGTGTCCCCGAATGACCTCCTTCAACCCCTCTATGCTCTTTGTTGGCATGCTTGCTGCTACTTCTGCCGCCTGCGTTCCGAAGCAAGCCAAGCGGCCCCCACAAACCCCAGCTGAGCTGGTCAGCGGGTATCGCAAACAAGCCTTGAACGCTTATGAGCGCGACGAGCTGCATGCCACCATCGTCTTTGGTCAGCGCTACTTACAGCAGGCTCCTGATGATCGACAGATCAACGCCATTGTGGGTTACGCTGCTTGTCGAACGGGTGATGGATGGGTGGCCAACGAGGCCTTGGGCAAGCTCTACGTGACGCGTGCACGTATGCTGCGCGCTCTGTGTCGCAGCCACGGTACAAAGCTCGACAAGGCGTGGCCTCACATCTTCGATGGCAAGAAAGAACCCGCAGCCTATGCGAGCCGCGCCTGGGCTGCCTATCACGGGGGGCACCTGCACGCCGCGCTGCTCTGGGGCGAACGCTCTTTAGAGTTGACCCCCGGTGATCAACCCCTGCGGGCGATGGTCGTTGCTTCGGCGTGCATGCTTGGCGATATCACCGGAGCCCGTCAGCTTGAGGCGAAGTTGGCGGCCTCGCGTAGGAAAGACCTCGAGACCTTCTGCGCTGGGCGCGGTGTAGCGCTGCGCTCTCACAAGAAGAAGACACACGCCACAGCAGCTGGCATCAACGCCAAGCAGAAGCCTTCCAGCACGAAGCTGCGTGAAGATGTATGGATTGCCTACCGCCGTGGGGACCATCGGACCACGATCACCCTAGGCAGTCGCTATTTGCAGCGTCATGCGAGGGATGCGCAGATCCTCTCCATTGTTGGCGTCGCGGCCTGCGAAACCAAGGACGCGACCACGGCCCAGCGTGTGATGAAGGCGTTGCCCTCTAGGCGGCGCGGCACGTTCTACAGCTTCTGCCTCAAGCACAAGCTCTCCTTGCACCTGCCCATGGAGCGCTTCGACCGCAAGGGAGCCCGCGCCAGGACGAAGCGCAAGCCTAGACCAAGCCTTGGGCGCTTGAGCAGGCGTCAGAAGAAAAAGGCTGAGGAGTTACGTAAGGGCACATGGGCGGCCTACCGACGTGGTAGCGACCAGGCCACCATCACTCTGGGCGAGGAATATTTGCAGATGTTCCCTGGCGACAAACAGGTTCTCTCCATCGTGGGTGCTTCTGCCTGTAAAACGGGCGACACAAAGGCGGCCCAGAGGGTCTTGTCGCGGCTCTCGCCTCGACGACGCGCTATGTTGCGCAACTTCTGTTTCCGGCGGGGAGTGGTGCTGAAGTAGCGGCTTCAGTGTTGGTTCTTCGGATGCGCGCCATGGTCGCGAAGGATCTTCTGGATCTCTCCTGTGAGGGGTTGCGTCTTGGCGCCCTCGAGGATCAAGAACATCACACGCTTTTCGCGGTAGCGCAGCTTGGCGACCACAGGCTGAGTATGTATTTGGGCTTTCGATTTGGGATCATGAAAGTCGAGATGGAACCATACGCCGTCTGCATCAGGGTTAGGCACAGCCCCTCCCCATCCGCCGCGCCGACGTGCACGATGGGTTTTGTAGGCATAAAAGATGACCAACTGCTTCCAGTAAAAGCCTTGTCGCGCAGAAAAGTCGGCCAGCTGTGGAAAACGCCCCTTGAGCTTCTCGATGGCGAGGGCGATGTTCCAAAGCGTCTTTTCGTAGTTTGACGTTAGGATCGGGCTAGCCTGGGCTGGTGGGGCTTGTTGTCCTTGAGCTGGCGAGACCTGTTGGGCTGGGGGAGTTTGCACCTCGGCCTTGTGCTTGGGGGTGTTGCGCATAGCCCCATCCGTTGTGGTGCTGCAAGCGCTGGCTGATGTTACGAGGGCCATGAGCGCTACGAGGCTTTGTCTTCTCTTCTTGTCCAGCATGGCCCGATGGTAGCGCAAAACGAAGCGGATCTCGATGGCAACCACATGCGTCAATCCGGGTGTATGCTCACACTGGATGCAACTCAGGAGAGATCATGTGTGAAGACAATGAACTGAAGCATGTCGTTGATATTATTATTTATGAGGACGAGGCCGCGCTTGCCGAAAAGGCGATCGCCGATGGGCTGGATGTGAACGCGCCTTTTGCCTCCGACTCCGAAGGTTGCACTTTGACACCATTGCTCGCTGCCTGCCTTGGAAACGCCCCCGAAATCGCAGAAGTTCTGCTCGCGCATGGCGCAGCGGTGAATGCGGCCGACAGCGACGGCAACACGCCGCTGATCGTCGCGCAACGCACCGACCTCGTGAGCCTGCTGCTCGATAAGGGAGCAGACGTGCACGCCCGCAACAAGAAAGCCCGCACAGCGCTCATGATGCGGGCCCGAGGCGGATCGGTCTTCTCAACCGCCATCATCGAACTACTCCTCCAAGCTGGCGCCGATGTCAACGCACGCGACGCCGACGGCTTCACTGCGTTGCGTCTCGCCAAGACCTCTAGGGATCCCAATTGCTCACCACAGGATAGAAAAGAGATCACTGTAGCCCTCGCGGGAAAACCCTCCCTCGATGCGACCCTTGCGAGGGTCTCATCCCAGATGTTAGGTGGGCAACCTGTCCCTCCCCTGCTAGTGGATCTTTGGAAAGAGGATGTAAAAAAGGGCCAGTCGTTGCTCATCAACTTCAACGAAGCGGAGTTGGTCGCCGATCTGGAGGATCTACACCTTGCGGCGTACACGGAAACAAATGATGGCGAGGCTTGGGAGAGACTATTCGCTTCTATCGCCTTCTTCGCACGTGAAGCGGAGGGTGGGCTGCTGGGTTTTCATCATCCTGAGAAAGACAAACCCATAGCCGAGCAGCCGATCCTTCATATCGACAATGAGGGCCAGGTCAGCTGGCGAGGACGCTCCTTCGTCGAGTTCTTGGTGACGCAAGCTGGCAAGAGCGGCGCCCGTAAGCTCCGAGCCTGGCTGAAGAAACGCGACATCACCGACATCCCCAGCAGCGCAAAGATCGAAAAGTCCTACGCATCGCTACCTGACCCATCGCAGCTACTGGGTAGCTAATTGACAATCCGTCTGGTCGCTGGGTGCCGTTGTTACTCCTTGGTTGTTTGCCACCGGCAAACGCCCTCGTCGTGCCTAGCCAATGATTCCGGCCGTCTTCGCCCTCCTCGGTCCGACTAGCTGATCGCCGCTCTAGCGCTCCAAAATCCACCTCTCTCCAAATTTGGTTGAGCCGATCGCTGGCTCGCGAGCGCACTTCAACTCGAATGGCATCGAGCATGAGGTGAGCGGCGATGAGCAGAGCTATAGCGGCCCAAGACCACACTCTTTCGAGCGCGCCGGCCTCTGAACGGGGGCTGGAAATCTCATGAGCGTCACCAGCACAGCGGCCAAGGCCGCGGCTCCACCACGTCCACAAGAGCGGCTACAGATCGTCATCGGCGGCCACGTGGACCATGGCAAGAGCACGGTGATCGGCCGCCTGCTGGCTGATACAGGCTCCTTGCCCGAGGGCAAGCTGGAACAGGTTCGGGCGAACTGCGCGCGCCACTCCAAGCCCTTCGAGTATGCCTTCCTCCTCGACGCCCTCGAAGACGAGCAGGCACAGGGCATCACCATCGACGCGGCACGGGTCTTTTTCACGACGGCCCAGCGCGACTACATCATCATCGACGCCCCAGGTCATATCGAGTTTCTCAAGAATATGGTGAGCGGCGCGTCACGTGCCGACGCGGCCCTCTTGGTCATCGACGCGATGGAGGGCGTGCAGGAAAACTCGCGACGTCACGGCTACATGATGTCGATGCTGGGCATCCGCCACATCGCGGTGGTGATCAACAAGATGGACCTCGTGGGTTACGACGAAGCCGTCTACAAACACATCAGCGCCGAGTACACGGCCTTTCTGCGGCAGATCGGCGTCGAGGCCACCTGCTGTATCCCGGTTTCGGGGCGTGAGGGCGTTGGCATCGCTGAGAGCAGCGCAAACATGCCCTGGCATAAGGGCCCCAGCGTGCTGGAGGTGCTCGATGGCTTCCCTAGCGCGACGCGCGCCCAAGACGCCCCGTTCCGGCTCTCGGTGCAGGGGGTTTATAAATTCACGGCCAACGGAGATGACCGCCGCATTGTCGCTGGAACGGTGGAGAGCGGGGAGCTTCGCCCAGGTGACGCCGTGGTCTTCTATCCCTCGGGCAAGCGCAGCCGAGTCAAGAGCATCGAGGCCTTTGCGGCAAACGTGCCAAAGCAAGCGGGCGCTGGCGCCGCTACGGGCTTCACCCTCGAAGAGCAGATCTTCGTCACCCGCGGTGAGCTGGCGACCCGTGCTACGGAGCGCCGACCCAAAGTGAGTCGCCTCTTGCGCGTCAACCTCTTTTGGTTGGGCAGGGCCCCCCTGGTTTGTGACAAGGAGTATCTGCTCAAGATCGGCTCGGCGCGTGTCCCCATGCGCCTCGAGGAGGTGCAGGGTGTGATCGACGCCTCAGACCTCACCCAGCAGGGCACAAAAACATGCGTAGAACGGCATGAAGTGGCCAAGTGCACGTTGAAGCTCGGTCGCCCCATCGCCTTCGACTTGGCCGAGCATTGCGCCACGACGAGCCGCTTCGTCATCGTGGAGGACTATGAAATCTGCGGCGGTGGCATCATCGATGAGTCGCTTCCCGATCAGCAACAATGGGTCCGCGAAAAGGTGCGGCAGCGCGAGAGCAAATGGGAGCCCAGCGGCATCGACGCTGAGCGTCGTTGGGAACGCTACAACCAGCGGGCCACGATGCTGCTGATCAGCGCCGCAAGCCAGACAGACCGTAAGAGCTTGGCGCGGGCCCTCGAAGCGCAGCTCTTTGCCGATGGGCGCCTCGTCTATTTCCTCGGCATTGGCAATCTGCTCTATGGCATCGACGCTGACATCGAGCGCACGGTGGAAAAGCGCGCAGAGCACCTACGGCGTTTGGGCGAAGTCGCCAACTTGATGCTGGATGCCGGCATGCTGCTCGTCGTGACGGCCGCAGATATCGACGAGGAAGAGCAAGCGTTGATCGCCGCCGCGGTGGGAGAGGAGCGCCTGGAGGTGATCTGGATCGGGGGGCAGCGTCAGACGAGCCCGGCGGTGGGCGCCCTGCAGCTCTCGGAGGAAGAGACTCTGGAGCAGCAGGTGGGGCGCATCAAGGGGCTGCTGCAGGAGACGAAGGCGATCTTCAGGCCATGGTAGCGCCAGCACACAAAGAGACCGCTCTGCGCTTGCTCTGCAAGACAGTGAGCTGGCGGATCGTCGCGACCTTGGCCACAGCGCTGCTCGTGTGGCTCTTCACCGGCGAGCTCGCCATCGCCATGGCGGTGGGGGGGCTGGAGGTGGTGCTGAAGATGGTCCTTTACTATGGGCACGAGCGCGTGTGGGAACGGTTGAACGTGGGGCGCCGCGAGAAGGGACCCATGGTTTTCTGGCTGACCGGGCTCTCTGGCTCGGGAAAGAGCACCCTCGCTGAGGCCCTCGTGCACCAACTCGAGCTTCGTGGACGCCGCGTGGAGCACCTCGACGGTGACACCCTGCGGGAGGTCTTTCCCTCAACGGGCTTTGGCGCCGAGGAGCGAGACGCGCACATCCGGCGCGTGGGTTACCTCGCGAGCAGGCTCGAAGAAAACGGCGTGACGGTGGTGGCGTCGTTCATTTCACCTCAGCGAGGGGCACGCGAGTTTGTGCGAGGGCTCTGCGAGAACTTCGTCGAAGTCCACGTCGCCACGCCCCTCGAGGAGTGCGAGCGGCGCGACGTCAAAGGTCTTTATGCTCGCGCGCGGCGTGGTGACCTTACGGACTTCACGGGCATCAGCGCACCCTATGAGGCCCCGCCGAAGCCAGAGCTGCGCATCGACACCAAACACGTCTCTGTGGCCGCCGCGACGGAGATCATTTTGAGCCACGGAGAGCGTGGCTCGGGAGGACAAGATGGATCGCCTAGACCAGCTGGAGAGCAAGAGCGTGCACCTGCTGCGCGAGGCCTACGCAAACTTCAAAGATCTCTGCATGCTCTGGTCCATCGGTAAAGACAGCACGGTGCTGCTCTGGCTCACGCGTAAGGCGTTTTTTGGGCATGTGCCCTTTCCGCTGGTGCACATCGACACCTCCCACAAGCTCCCAGAGATGATCGCCTATCGCGACCGCCTGGTGGAGCGCTGGGGGCTGAACCTGATCTACGGCCAGAACCACGAGGCGCTAGCGGCCAGGCAGACCTTCCCCGATGGAGCCACCCATCGGCTCGCTTGCTGTCGCGCGCTGAAGACCGAAGCGCTGGAGCGTACCTTGAATGGCACAGGGCCGCGCTACCGCTTTGACCATGACAAGAAGCGCTACGAGCGGGACGCAAACACAACGCCCTTCACGGGCGTGATCGTTGGGGCGCGCGCAGATGAAGAGGGCAGCCGCTCCAAGGAGCGCTACTTCTCGGCGCGTAGCGAAGAAAACGAGTGGCACGTCGCCGACCAGCCGCCGGAGTTTTGGAACCAATACAAGACGGAGTTTGCCCCAGGCACGCATGTGCGCGTTCACCCGCTGCTGGATTGGACCGAACTCAATATCTGGGAATACATCGAGCGCGAGGAGATCCCAACAGTCTCGCTCTATTACGATCAGGGCGAGGGCAAGCGCTACCGCTCCTTGGGGTGCGGCCCCTGCACAACGCCCATCGACTCGACAGCGCGGAACGTGGCGGAGATCCTCCATGAGCTGCGCTCAGGGAGCTTGGCAAATATCGCGGAGCGCTCAGGGCGCGGTCAGGACGCCGAGGGGGGTGGCTTGGAGCGCTTGCGGCGCGACGGCTACATGTAGCGTGGAGACGCCGCGTGGTTAAGGGAGGAAGATATGTCAGCAACACCCCATCGCTCCTTGCTCGTCAAGACATGGAACGCGTTTGCATGGCTGGCGGCCAGCGGTCGCTCGAGGCAGCTGGACGCCGACGCGTTGATGGAGGCAGCGCAGAAAATCGTAGGAGCAGCCGACTTTGACGATACGTCCTTCGTGGAGCCTCTCAGGAGCTTTTTGTCCGCCATTGAAGAGACGGGTGAATTGCATGCTTTTGGCCGGTTCTATCTGAGCAAGCTCGTCAGCGGAATTCTGGTGAACCGGCTCAAATTGGAGGACCTCTGGCGACGCCATCCTGAGATAGCGGAAGAGGAAGTTCAGTCACCGTTGATCATCTTGGGCTTGCCACGAACGGGCACATCTTTGCTGCTCAAGCTTCTCGCCCAAGACCCCGCTCACCGTTATCTTTCGAACTGGGAGTTAACGGTCTCACAGGTACCACCTAATGGAGATCATGCCTTCGAGAGCGACCCCCGACGCAAGCTCGGTCGACGTCTCTTGAAGCTCCAGGGCTATCTGGCGCCTCAGTTGAGCGCGATCCATGAGTTCTGCCTCGATGGTCCAGAGGAATGCACCCCTCTGCTGATGCAGACGTTCGCCACTCAGGCCTTGTCTGGCATGTTCAACGTTCCAGCCTACTCTGAGTGGCTTGACGGGGTGGAGCGCGGCGCATCCTACACGCACCACAAGAGGATCCTCCAGACGCTGCAGTGGACATACCCCAAGCAGCGGTGGTTGCTGAAGGCGCCCCTACATATGGAGGCGGTTGACGCGCTGCTGGCCGTCTACCCCGACGCGAACCTGGTCCAGATGACGCGCGATCCGGTCAAGTCGATCCCCTCGTATGCGAGCCTCTGCTCGGTATTCCGGGGCATCTGCGCCGGCACCGTCGACGCCAAGGAGCTTGGCTCACAGGTGATGAGCCAAATGGGAAGGGTTCTCGATAGTTTCATCAAGGCTCGTGCGCAGTGCGATGCGTCACGTTTTCACGACATCGCCTATGGCGACCTCGTGAAGGATCCCTTGAGCATGGTGCGCGGTATTTATCAGCGCTTCGATTTGGCGTTTTCCGCGGAGGCCGAGGCCAGTATGAAGGCCCTGCTGGCCAAAGAGCGCGGGCGCTCATCGCAGCACCACTACGGCCCAGAGGACTTTGGCCTCAGCCCTGAAGGCATCCGGCGTCGCCTTCAGGCTTATGTCGACGCCTTCGCCATCGCGGAGGAGCGATGACGTCGAGCCCACATCTGTCGAGCCCACCAGCCGCGTTGCCAAGGGTTGAAGGAAGGGTCTTCCCAACCCAAGTCCTGGCGGTGATTTCCACAGCGAGCATGGCCGCCTCGTTGCTCGTGCACGGGCTAGGTGGCTCAGCGGCCCTGCGTTACCCGTTTTTCGCGCTAGCCGCTGCATCCATCGCAGCTCTGCTTTGGCGGGTGTACACCCTGGCGTGGAGGGTCGAAGGCGACGAGCGTAGCCTGCTGCCACGCTACAAGATGCGCGCACATGTGCTCTTGCATGGGGTGCCAGCGAGCTATCTGCTTGTCCAGTTGCTTGTGGAGCCCTCCCTCTTGGTGAACTTGATCTACCTCGTCCCCGTGTTGTTGTTCTTCTTCACCGGGCGGCTGACCTGGGGCGCCTTTCGCCAGCGTTACACCTCCAAGATGTATGTCCTCTTTTTCAAGGGCAACAGCGGGATGATGATCGGCCTCGTGGTCTTTTCGCTCATCGGCCTCTTCTTCGACGAGGCCTTTGGCCGAGGGGCCTTCCAGGGGGCCCTGGTGGGCTATTTCTCGGTACATCTGCTCTTGGTGGGTGTCGCGATGATCAAGCTGGAGAGGGACATCCTGAGCTAGCGCAGCTTGTCTTCGCTGCAGCCGAACCTCGCCGTCATCGTCAGGTACAGGGCAATCTGTGACATGCGGCCACTCCAGTGTTTCCGTGCATCCATTGCAGCGGTATCCTAAGCCTCATGAATTCAATTTATCCCCCCTCTCTTTGAAGGTTGCATGTTTAGGCTCTCAATCACGCTTGCTTTGCTGGCTGGGATCTTCGAACTCTCAGGTTGCGCACGCTATGGGTTCACTCCTGATGACACGGCATACCGTGATGCAGGGGACGCCAGCGTCTCGCTGCAAGACGCCGGCTCTGCTGAGGTTGTGGGCATTGATGATGTGAATTTAGCGCAGGACCAAAGCGTGCACGATGCGCCAAGGGACCAAGCAATAGAGAGTACGCCAGACGCGACGAACTCAGGTTGGCAGCTTCTCTTCGTGCTCCATACCACCAGCATGAGCCCTGAGACTTTCACCCCAAGCGCAACCAAGAGTGGTGATGCACTCAGATGGGAGCTCGGAGACAGCACGATCGTTGACGCCAACACCGTCAACCACTCTTACGGCGAGAGTGGTGAGAAGACCATCCGGGTGCTTTCGAAGGATGGCGCCCTGGGAGTGACGCAGCTTGTGCTTGGAGCGAATGAGCTAAGAGGGAGTATTCCACCCGAGTTCGGCGAGTTGCCCAGCCTGGAATATCTGAATGTCTTCTCCAATCAGCTAGGAGGGACCATCCCACCGGGCCTTGGCCAGCTTTCGAGCTTGCAATATCTGAATCTCTCCTCGAATCAGCTCACAGGGGCTATCCCACCCGAGCTTGGTCAGCTTTCCAACCTAGAAACCCTGTACTTGGGCCGAAACCCAACAGCAGGGGAGATTCCCCCAGAGCTGGGTCAACTCGCTAGCCTGCAGCTTCTGAGCTTGCGTTCGAATCAGCTCATAGCCGGCGTGCCGCCAGAGCTCGGTCAGCTTTCCAGCCTGCAGATCCTCGACGTTTCTGACAATCAGCTGGGTGGGCAGATCCCTTCCGAACTGGGTCAGCTCGCGAACTTGGAGAGGTTGCATCTCAACTCGAACCAGTTAACAGGGCGCATCCCCACTGAACTAGGGCAGCTCAGCCAGCTGCGTTATCTTCACCTCTTTTCCAATAACCTTACGGATACTATTCCAGCTGAATTGGGCAACATCTCAGGGCTGTGGTTTCTTCACCTTGAGTCCAACCAATTGACGGGGACCATCCCCAGCAACCTAAGCAGACTTTCCGTCCTGTCGTCTCTGCGCCTCAACTCGAATCAGCTCACAGGCTACAGTTCAGGAGCTTTTGTCGGCTTGAGAAACCTTCGCACCCTCTCGCTGCAAGACAACCTGCTCGATCAGATCGCTGTGGACGCGATCATCAGCGATATCTACCAAGCCCGTGACAACTACCCCACCGAGGCCAAAATCCTTGACCTCGGGGGCACCAACGCGGCGCCTGGCGCAGCGGCACGAGGTCAGGTGGATGAACTGCGCGCCAACTTTGCCTGGACGATCATCTGCAATGGGTGCTGAAGACAGGAAGAGGTTCCCGAGCGCCTGGGTCCCTTTCGTGCTCGCCCTCCCCTGGCCGCCCTCGAGGGGCGCTTGGAGCGAGTCCACGAGTGGTGCCACTGCCCTAAAGAACTGTGGGGAGTACCCTTTTTGCGGTATTTTGCCCTAGCAGAGAGCCAAGGAGGTTGAATCATGCTCACCACCGAATCGAAGTTGATCACCCGCATTCGCAATCATGTGCTTGGCACCTTGGGCCTTTGGGCTCTGGTCACGGCGAGCTTCTGGGCCGCCCCTTCGGTGGCCGAAGCCGGAACCTGCACCTGCAGCTGCACCAATACCTATTGTTCTGTGGGCTGCGCGACGTGCGCAACGACGAGCTCGTCGTGCACCTGCGAGACGGGCTGTACGTCCGGCGGCTGCCCTTCGGGCTACTCGGAGGTGAGCCACTACCTCTGCTCGAACCTCTACTACAATGAGACGTGCCGACAAAGCTGCACCGTCTACACGGGGGTCTGCGAGGCGTGTATCGCTGGTCACTACGGGTCCAATTGCGATCGCTGTCCCACCAACGCGTTGACGCGGTCGGCCTGTGGCTGGCCTAATCGGGGGACGTGCGACGACGGTCTCACGGGAAGCGGTGTGTGCACGTGCCGTGCGACCTACGCCGGCCCCGCCTGCCAATACTCAGACGTCGAAACCTGCAACTCCAGTGGGGTCGCCCAGGACGATGGAAGCTGCATCTGCAACGAGGGCTACGCGGGCGATACATGCGATGGCTGCGCCGAGGGCTACGCGGGTGACACGTGTCAGTACACAGACGAGATCACCTGCAACACCCACGGGGTCGCCCAGGGGGATGGCAGCTGCGTGGGCGCGGCCTGTGAGCTTGACAACGCCACCAGCTGCAACGACTCGGGCGCTGTTCAGGACGATGGGAGCTGCATCTGCGACGAGGCGTATGCCGGGGCGGAGTGCCAATACTCCGATGCCCTCACCTGCGGCGGCAAGGGCACGGCGCAGGACGATGGGAGTTGTGTTTGTGACGAGGGGTGGTCGGGCGACACATGCCAGCTCGCTGCTGCCGACGCGGGCCCGAGCGCTGGCCTGGACGCGGGCCCGAGCGTTGACGCAGGCCCGAGCGCTCCCGTGGACGCGGGGCGCGACACAGGAACCTCAGGAGCAGAGGACGCCGGCGGC
>JAFCZD010000017.1 GCA_019314525.1 Deltaproteobacteria bacterium | reverse complement strand
AGGGCTGCTAGGCACCATTTTTGGGCTAATTCTCGCGTTCCAATCCCTCAGTGGCCTCTCCGCGCAAGCACGACAAACCGCTTTGGGCGATGGCATCTCGGTGGCTATGTACACGACCTCCTTCGGTCTGATGATCGCCATCCCCTTTCTCTTCTGCCACTACTGGCTCAACCGACGGGCCAATCGCATCATCGAGACCGTCGAAGAGTCCTCTGTGCAATTGCTCAACCATTTGGCCGCCCGTCGCGGTGGTAAGCAAAGCAAGGCAGCCTAGAAAGTCATTATGGCATTCCGGCGCTCACCAGACGCTGAAGAGATCAACCTCATCCCTCTGATGAACCTCTTCGTCACGATGATCCCGCTGCTGCTGATGTCAGCAGCGTTCTATCACTTGGGCATGGTCTCAACGTCAGTACCAACAGTGAGTGAAGGAGAGAGCGACGCCCCTACCGGAAAAACGTCTGTCTCCGCCAATGTGCGCATCACCCTCAAGGGCTACAACCTCACCACCAGCAGCGCCACGCTCACCCCCGAGGAGCTCAAGGCCTTTGATGCCTTCATCCCCAAGAAGGATGGCAAGTACGACCATGCGGCCCTCACGGGCGCCCTCGAACGCATCAAGCGGAAGTACGAGCAGAGTGATACGATGATGCTCATCCCGGAAAAGGGCATCAAGTACAAGGAAATGATCCTGGCGATGGATGCAGCACGCAAGATGGTGCTCAGCAGTGGGGCTCAAACTCGAAAAGTCAACCTCTTCCCGGTGGTGGTAATCACCACATTGGTGCAGTGATGTTCGATCAGTCCATGGGCAGGAGATCGAGGCAAGCCAACAAGGTGCCGCAGCTCAATCTCAACTCAATGATGGACATGCTGAGTATCATCTTGGTGTTTTTGTTGGCGAATATCTCCGCTGATGAAAAGGACTTCGTGCTCGCTGCAGATTTGACCCTCCCCCTCTCCACCTCCAAGCTGGGCTTCATCAAGGCTGTACAGGTCAAGCTCACCACCAAGGAACTCATGGTCGAGGATCAATTCGTCGCCAAGGTATCCGGCGACAAGATTGTCGGAACAAGGATAGAGGGAAAAAAGATCGTTCAGCTCTACAACATGCTCCAGCGCTACCGCTCCTTCAGCAAGGAAGCAGCAAAAGACATTGTTATTCTCCAGGCGGACCGCGAGTTTCCCTTTGAGCTTCTGGATAAGGTGCTGAGGACCGCGGCGATGGCGGGTTACCCCAATTTTCGCCTCGCCATCCAAAAGGAGTAAGAGATGGGTGCGTTGGAACAAAGACAACCACACCTACGGAGCCTCAAGCGAGCCCTTGTGCTCCTAGTGGCGCTCTGTTTTTTCGCGCCCAGCGTCAGTCTGGCCTACCCAGCGATTCCCGAGGGGCCGACACAGCCCATGGTGGAAGAGAGCTCAAAGAGCCCGCTGCTAGCCAAACGTCGTCGTCGTCGCGGTCGACGCGCCAGCCGACGAACTCGGCGACCACGCCGCGCATCCCCAGTCAAGAAGCCAAAAAGCACCAAAGAGGCCTTCCCCACACGTGACGCCCCCGCCACGGCCACCAAGACCACAGCGGGTGCTGCTCCAGCAGCTGATGGCGCACTGCGTCGTGGCGCACGTGTTGAGTTTGACGGCCGACTCGTTCAGGGGCAGACCGCCAAGTCTGGCGCGATCTACCTCTTCGCCCGCATGCGCAGTGAGCTACGCAGTATGGTGGCAGAGCGCAACTCCTATCGTAAGGAGATCCTCCGCACGGTTTACCCCGAGGAAGGGAAATAAATGGCTGGTGAGGGTGTAGAGGTCTTCGTCTTCAAAGACGGCAAGTTCCTCGGCTCACGCTGCTACTCCAAGACCACGATCGCTATTGGTAGCGGCCGTGATGCGGCGCTGCGCCTGCGACATGACGCCATCGCCGCCCAGCACGCCATCGTGCGTGTCGAGGGACGCAGCGTGATGATCGCAAACCTCGGCAGCAGCAGAGGTTCGGTTCTTGTCAATGGCAAGCCCGTTTCGACGATGCAGCTGCGCTCCCACGATGAGGTGGCCATTGGCCCCTTTCGCATCAAGGTCTCCCTCCTTGGCCAGCAAGAAGACCAAGGGTTTGGCACGGGCACTGAGCCAGCCCTCGACGCCCAAGACATAGCGCCCCCCATGGCGCTGGTTGCAGAAGACGGAGAAGAGGACGCCGCGACGCTCGTGCGCTCCATGGGGCAGCCCCTCACCGCGGATTCGACCCCTGAGGCCACGCTACCACGTATTGACCGCGCCTCAGGACGAGACCAACGACACAAGCACAACATCGATCGTGAAACGCGCCCCGAGCGCCCGCAGCGACGTGCCAAACCTCCGACAGACGCGACAGCTCGCGCCATCAACGCTGTCGGTCCTGATGATCCGCCTGCTCCGCAGGAAGCACCCCTCCATGACGATGGGCTAGTCCATGACAATGGGCTGGCATTCAAAGATACCTTGCAGGCGGACGCGGAAAACTTCGCCAGCGGAGACTTCGCGCCACCCCAAACTCTTTCTTCTCCTAGTGGCAAGGGCGCTTCGGGCGCCCGCCAGCAGACTCTTTCTTCTCCTAGCGACAAGGGTGCTTCAAGCGCCCAGAGTGCTTCTTCCCCTGGTGGGCTCGAGGAGCAGTTTGATGCTCACAGCGGAGGCGACGCTGCGGAAGAGCCAGACGATGACTACGTGGCCCCTAGCGGTGATGCCACTGGCGGTGATGGCTATTGGGATGATGATGACGAAGAGCCCTTCGTCGAACCCTTCTCATTGCTCGAAAATGTTGTCCGAGAGCGCTTCAAAAAGCCTGCAGAGGTCAGCCCCTTTGCTCGCACCGAGGTCATCCGCTATGGCGATGGTGAACTCTTGGATGTTACCCAAGCTGGCTCCAAGGGTACCATCCGGCTCTTTCCCGACGATTATAAGCTCATCGATACCCTCGACAACGGGCGAGCACGGCTCTATTTTCACAAATCGTTCTCTGGCACTGTCGTGCGCAACGGTAAGGCACGCCCGCTCAAACGCTTGATCCGCAAAGAGACACTCCTCGACGCCAAGCGTGGGGTGCACGCCATCGACCTGCGTGAAGGCGACTACGCGCAGATCCTGCGCGATGACGCAGGCTACCTGGTGCGCTTCGTACGTCCGCCCCTGGTCCCCAAGGAGAAGCTCTTCGCCGGCTTCGCCATCAACTGGACCTGGATGCAGATCTTCGTGGGTAGCGCGGCCTTCCATTTTCTGATCCTCGTGCTCCTCGGCCTGACCTCCCCTGAGGCTGACCTGGTGGTAGAGACAGAAGCCGAAAAGTTCGCCAAGGTGGCGATGAAAGACCTCAAGCTCGAAAAGCCCGAGCCCAAGAAAGAAGAGCCTAAGCCCGAGCCCAAGAAGGAAGAGCCCAAGAAGGTCAAGAAGGTCAAGAAGATCAAGGTGCCCAAGATAAAGCGCACCACCAAGGTCACAGCCAAACAGGTGGCCAAGATCCAGAAGAAGCAGGTGAGCAAGGTACTCACTGCCCTGCAGAACCTCAAGCCAGCTGGCGGCCCAGGACGCAGCAGCCTCAAGCAGCTCACCAATATCGCCGCAGTTCGCACCCCTCGGGGCTCAGGTGCCGGTGGCTACAAGGTCTCGGGGGTGATCAGCAAGCTCAAAGGAAACGCTGTCCGCCTCGCGGGTAGTGGGGGGGGTGGCAAGGGCACCAAGGTTGGCCGGCAGCTTCTGGCTGGAAACAACATTGGCAAGATCTCAGCTCGTGCTGGTACAGGCACGCGTGTGCGCGCCCGCGTGCGCAAAGCCCCGACCCGTAAGATTCGCGCCTCCGGTGGTGTCCTCTCCCGTGAGGCGATCCAGAGGGTCGTCAGTCGTCACATGCACAAGGTCCAGGCCTGTTATGAGCGACAGTTGATCACCAGCCCTGGCCTCTCGGGCAAGATCGTCTTCGATTGGGTGATCAGCCCTGGAGGGAGCGTAGCCACCGCACGACAGGTTTCATCCTCGATGCGCAGCGCGGCGGTCGCCACATGTATCTTGCGTGAAATCCGCAAGTGGCGCTTCCCGAAGCCCGTAGGCGGCTCGGTGAACGTACGCTATCCCTTCGTCTTCCGCGTCCAAGGATTCTAACCAGCCACCGGAATGCTTCACCACGGTGGAACCGGGTTAGGTAGGAGGTCTTGAGGTTTGTGCAATCCCTTTAGCTTTTCACTCATTTGGCATATGCTTGGCGCACTCTAATAGCGATTCGCCCCCTTGTTTTGACCCCCCCTCGTGGGGAAGCAGGAGAACGAGCTTCATGCGCTCTACCCTCTTACTGGCAGCGCTCTTGTTGCTACCCTATCAAGACGCTTTCGCTGCCCCAAAGCGACCAGCAGAAGCAACGCAAGATGAAGATGCACGCCGCGCCGATGACGCCCCCTGGGAGGAGACCGACAAGCTCCCCTTGGTGCAGAACCGAAAGTACCGGGTAGAGCACGAGTTCGAGCTGGGCGCTGAACACCACCCTATCGATCCCTACACCAAGGCGGTCGCGCTCGGCGGTGGTTACACGTGGCATCTCAACGATATCTGGGGCATCTCGGCGCGCTTCAACTGGCTCTTTAACTACAAAGCATCGCTGCGAGAGAAACTCGAGGGCAACTTCGGGCAACCCAACTCCAAGTTCCGCCGCCTGAACTACTACGCTCAGCTCGGCGTCGACTTCAAGCCCCTCTACAGCAAGCTCGCCTTCCTCAACAAGACCCAAGTCTATGGCGATTTCTACTTCACGGCCCGCGCTGTCTTCGCACAGATGACAGGCGGCGAAAGCACAGAGGCTGAGCCCTCAGGGCGTGGCGACCGCTACGGCGTGGGTGTGGCGCCGGGTTTCGGCCTCCGTGCCTACATTAACCGTTACATCTCCCTGCGCTTTGATCTGAGCTGGATGATCCTCGCCACTGGCAGCTTCCTCTCCGTGGGCGACTCCCCCTTCGAGGTTGTGGCACCCCTCACGCTTGGTGTTCACCTCTCCTTCACCACACGGAGCGACTCATGAGCGCATGGACGACTAGGCTTGCTCTGGTGTGTGTCCTGCTTGGCTCAGCCTCGAGCGTGGCTTGGGGCTTGGGCAAAGCCGGCAGCGACCAAGTAGGCGAACTCTACTCCATTGAGCCCCGCAACATCATGGGGAGCCACGAGCTTCTCCTCGCCGTTGGCGCCTTGCCAAAAGACGCCTTCGAAACCGGGCTCACGCTCCAAGCCTCCTATGCCTATCACTTCTCCCAGCTCTTTGCCTGGGAGGTCGTCGGGGGCACCTACTCCTTCAACCTCGCGACAGACCTCTCCACAGAGCTGCGTAACCGCTTCGAGGTCCAGCCAGAGCGCGAGGGCATTCTGGAGGCAATCCTTCACACCAATCTCGTCTTCAAGCCCCTCTACGGCAAGATCGCCTTGCTCAACAGCAGCATGGGCTTGGCTGAGGTGTTCTTCGTCATTGGGCCAGCCATTGGCTTCTTCGACGACCAGTCACGCCCCTTTGGCATCAATGCAGGGGTCGGGCTTCGCTTCTTCTTGGGCCGCTACTTCTCGCTGCGTCTCGACATCCGGGATTACGCTTTTCTCCCCAACTTCGCCGAAGTGGACAACCACTTCTTCGTCTCCTTCGGGCTCAGCCTGACCTTTGGCTTCGGCGACGATGACGCGGAGGAGGACTAACATGAACTGCACCCCAGCGCGTCGCCCACGCCTCCTCCCCCTTTGCGTTGTCGGCCTCTGCGTTATCAGCACCATGCTGCTCTCTTCTACGTTGGCCAGCGCGCAAGACAACCCGAAGCTCTTCGCCCGCGCAAAAGACGCCCTCACCCGCAAAGAGTATGTCAAGGCCGCAGACCTCTGCTTCAAATACCTGGCCACCACGAGAAAGGGCGCTGGAAAGTACGAGAGCGCGCAGTTCTTCCTCGCCAACGCCCTCGAAAAACTTGGCCTCTATCATGTCGCCGTCGAGTATTATTTCCACGTCGCCAATAACCGACGCTCCCCTGAACTGCTGCCACGCGCCATCCGCGCCTTAGAGAAGATCGCCCTCACCCGCCCTATCGACGAGGCGCTGATCTTGCGCGACCTCATTGGAGACACCGACTTCGGCAGCGCGCTCCCCGAGGACCTCAACGACTTCGTTTTCTTCTGGCAGGGCATGTCGAACCTGAAGCGCAACCTTCATGAGTGGTCCAATGAGCGTATCTTGCGCGTCAACCGCCATGGCTACTACTACTACCAAGCGCTCTATGTCGCCTCAGTGCGCCTGCTCAAGCCAGATAAACCCAAGGCGAAGCTCGCAGCCATCCAGGCCTTTGCCTCTCTCTTTGGCCCCCTCGACCTCGCCTCCGGCCTTGAATCCTTGCGCCGGCGTGGTGAGAGCGACAGCAAGCTGGCCTATTCGCTCAAAGCCTTGCTCAACGCTGACAACGAGGTCTCCGTTTCCTTCGGTCGTCTGCCCAAGGGCTGGGAGGTCCATTTGGCGATGCTCGGCTTCGCCCGCCTCAACGCCGAAACGGGTGTCTTGGTGCGACGCTCCCGTGAAACTGACGAAGAAGAGCTTGGTCGCCCCTTCTCTTACCAGGTTCAAATCGGGGGCATCCCCATCTACCGCCGCTCGCCACGCTTTGAACGCCGGCAGCAGCTGATCAAAGCCGTGGCGACCCGCCGCAAATCCGTGCGCAGAATCCGTGGCCAAGCGATGCATGCGCTCGCGCGCTTGCTCTATGAGCAGAAGCGCTTCGCCGCTGCCTATGACCTGCTGCGCAAGATCCCCAAGAACACCGAGCGATCCTCAGAGCTGCTACTAGAGCGTGCGTGGGCAAAATACAAAGCAGGCGACCCCCATCGTTCCATGGGGCTGCTCTTCGCCCTCGACGCCCCTGTCTACAAGCACCTCTTCGCGCCCGAAAAATACGTCCTCAGGGGATTGATCTACCGTTATTTTTGCCACTTTCGTGCCGCCAAAATAGCAGCACGCCGCTTCCGACTGCACTTCGCCAAGACCCTACGCGGCATCCGGGCCGGCAAACCCTTGAGCCGCATCAAGAAGATCCGCGCTGCGGCTCTGCGTCGAGGCGACACCCTCAAGCTCCATCTTTTTTATCGCGCCCTCATCAATGAGCGCCGGGAGCTACGCTCCAAATACGACACCCGTTGGAAAAAGACGGGCCTCTACAGGCATTTGAGGCGCCTCTACGCTCGTAAACGCCTCCAAACACGCGACGCACTCCGCACCTCCCTCAAGCAATCCGCACGTGAAGTCGCCCAAGAGATGCTCCACACCGAAGAACAAGCCAACCTCCTCGAGTACGAGGTAGGTCAAGCGATCTTCGAAGGTGTGAGCGACACGGGTTCCGCCAAGGCGCGCAAGCCCCCTCCCAAGGTTCCCCTCTCTTCCAGCAGAGTCTACTACCGCTTCGCGGGTGAGTACTGGACCGATGAACTCCCCCGCTACAAGTTCAATATTGAGGACCGATGCGTAGAATAGCCATCACGCGCCTTGGCGCGGCAGTCATCCTGACCTCCACACTCTTTGTGTTGCAGGGCTGTCCCTCGCGTATCCGCCGTGTTCAGGTGGAGGACCGTGTAGCGCGGCTCAAACGTGACCTAGGCAAGGTCCGCTTCGCCCTACGCACCACCAAAGTGCTCATCTCGCGAGCGCGGGGCGCCCGTTACCTGCCCAATCTCTACAACCGCCTCGCGGAACTCTATGTAGAGCAAGCACGCTACCAGTACCAAATCGCTCACGAGAAGCAAAAGAACAAGAGCGCGGGCGTCGTCTCGGTGCAGGCCAAGTTGCTCAAGAACCAGGCCATCGCGACCTATCGCCGTCTCCTGGCGCTCTTCCCCGACTACCCCGACGCCGACAAGGTCATGTTCTTCATGGCCCACGAGATGCGAGAGCTGGGCGAGTACGAGAAGATGCTCCAAGCCTACCAGGACTTGGCAGACAAATACCCCAAGAGCGAGTACCGGCTCGAGGGTCTGCTGGTCATGGGTGACTACTGGTTCGACAAGTCCAAACTCGACCTAGCCGAGAAATACTATGGTCAGGTGCTCGCGAGCGCCGAGACCCGAGTCCACGCCATGGCTCGCTACAAGCTGGCTTGGTGCAAGATCAACCGGGCCAACTTCAAGAGCGCGCTCAAGCTCTTCGAGGGCTCCATTAGAGCCGCCCGCCGCTTCCTCCCCAAAGCTGGAGCGCGCACAAAGAAGCTCGACCTCCGACGTGAGGCCCTGGTGGACTCGGTCTTCTGTTACACAGAGGTGCACAAACCCAAAGGCGCCCTGCGCTACTTCAAGAAACGCGCTGACTCCAAAACAACGTACCTCGCGGCCCTCGACAAGCTCGGCAACCGCTATTATGTCAAACAAAAGTGGCCTGCCACGCTGGCCGTTTACCGCGAAATCCTCTCCCTCACAGGGGATGTAGAAGACGCGGTGGAATATGCGCACCGCCTCTTTGAATCGGTGACCCAAGGGAAGCTCTATCAGCATGGTGCCGCAGATGTCGCCGCGCTAACCCGTGTGCTGCAACGTCGCTACTACAACGCCGCGCTGACCAAGAAGAAGCGTCAGGCTCTCTACAAGCAATTCGAAAAGTACACGCGCTTCATCGCCACCAAGCTGCAGGACTTCGCCAACGAGAAGAAGGAGACCCGCTATTACCTGCGCGCTGCTCGTGCTTATAGGGCATACCTCGCCTTCGCCCCTTTTCGCAAAGACAAGAACGCTTCTGCCGTGCGGGGAAACCTCGCAGAGGTACTCTACTCGGCCAAACGTTATATCGAGGCCGGCAAGTACTACGAGATGGCCGCCAAAGGCCAAAAAGGCAAGGCCCGCGGCGAGTCCACCTACACGGCCGTGGTCTCCTATTTCGAGGCGCTCAAGCTCAAGGGCAAAAAGCGCCTCTCTCAACTCGACGTGGTCCTTGCCCGCGCCGGCCTCCGCCGTGCTGGCGCAATCTACATTCGAGAGTTTCCCAAAGCCTCCGAGATTCGCCAGGTCAAGTTCAATATCGCACGCACTCACTATGACGCCGGAAACTTCGATGAAGCGATCCTCTTCTTCACCGCGCTCGTCGAGCAATTTCCAAACGATAAAGAGGCCACTGTAGCCGCTCACCTCGTCCTCGACTCCTATCGAAACCGAGAGGATTACGACGGGCTGATCGCCGCTGGGACAGCCTTCAAGAGGATCTCCAGCCTTGGGGACGCCTCCTTCAAGGGAGAGATCACCCAGATCATCAAGGGCGCCGAGAACGCGCTGCTGCGCACCGAGACGATCAAGGCCACCACAGAGGAAGGCGAAAACTCTGACACCCTCGAGCGCATCGCTGCCAAGTACAAGGGCACCGCCCTCGGAGAAAAGGCGATGCTCAACGCCTTCGTCACCGCACGCAACGCCAGAGACCCTGAGAAGGTCTTCGAGGTGGGCGAACGCTTGATCCAGGCCTACCCCAACTCGAAGCAGCTCTCCGACGTCCTCGCCACCATGGGCAAGCTCGCCCTCGACTCGCTGCAGTTCGCACGAGGCGCCCGCTACCTGGAAAAGGCCGCACGAAGTAAGACTGGAAGATCCGCAACAAACCTCTACAAAGCCGCGGGAGAAATTCGTGCCCGCCTTGGCGACCGTAAACACTCCGAGCGTGACCTCAACGTGCTGCTCCGCTCGAGCGGCTCAGCCAAAGACAAAGCCGATCTCGCTGTGATGGTGGCGCGACTGCATGTGGAGGCCAATGATTGGCCTGCGGTCATCGGGCTGCTACAACGCGCCTCCAACGCTGGCGCCTCCTCCGGCCCCCTCTCCTATCTACTTGGCTACGCCCTCTTCCGCCAGGGACAGCTCGCTAGCGCCCAGGGCTACCTTGGGCAAGCCGTACAAGGTGGACGCGGTGGCAATGACGCCGCCAAAGACGCCGCCGCTGCAGCCCAGTTCTATCTCGGCGAGATCGCCTTCAAAGCCTTCTCTCAAGTGCAGCTGACGTCTGACCTCAGCCAGCTCGGCAACACCCTCCAGCAGAAGCTCGGTTTCTTGGGGCAGACACGCCAGGCCTACACAAGCGTGGGATCCCTCGGCAGCGCCGAGTGGACCGTGGCGGCGCTTGGACGCCTAGCCTCGGTAGACGCCCAAGCAGCCAACGATCTGCGCAACCTCGCCATGCCTCCTGGGCTCCCCGAGAACATCGTCCAGCAAGTGAAGAGCGCTTTGGAGAGCAACGCTGCCCCCTTGGCCAAGGAAGCCAAAATGGCCGTCAAGCAATGCGCCTCCGCCGCCAAGAAGTTCAAGGTCCTCTCTGAGGCTGCCAAGGCCTGCATCGCCAAGCGCGCCCCTGAGGGTGACCCTCAAGCCAACCTCACGGTGCCCTCGGTGAACGCTGGCCGTCCAGCGGGGGCTGCCTCACTGCAGCGTCGGCTCGCCGCCAAGCCCGGCGACATAAAAGCCATCATCAAGTTGGGTAAGCTCTACCTCACCCATGGCAACCCCTATATGGCGCGCATGATCCTCGGCAAGGGCCTCGAGGTCCGTGAGACGGCGAAGCTCTTCAACCTCATTGGTGTCGCAGCTGCTCGCCTGTCCAACTTTAATGACGCCTACGCCCTCTTTGAAAGGGCGCTCAAGCGTGACGTCGCGTATGACTACGCTCGGGTCAACAAGGCGGCGCTCCTGGCCAAATTTGGCCACGCAAAAGCGGCGCGAGCCGAGACCAAGAAAGTACGCAACGCCAACGCCCTCACCGATGGCGCTCCTGAGTTGATCTCCGGCGCGCTCTCACGCGTAGGGCTCGCGCCCAGTGGGCGCTAATCGTTAGCCGATCGCGTCCGAACTGCGGGCGCCACAAAAGGAAGAGCAGATGCTCCCAGGTTGGAAAACGAAAGTGTGCCTCTTGTTGACGCTCCCTGCGCTCATCGGGCTGGGCGCGTGCGGCGGGGGAAGCCTGAGCCACACCATCTCCAACAGCAAACTGAAGGATATGTCCCGGCAGGGGCAGCTTTGGATCTACGACGCCGAAAACGGCATCGTCGTCGCCCTCGACCGCCTCGACGAAGCTCGCGACGAGCTCTATCGCATCAAGACGCAGCTGAAGCTCGCCGACCGGCGCATCAGCGCGGCCAAAAAGCGCCGCAACGGCCTAGGCGTGAATGTCTCCGAGGCGTGGGAGGACTCCCTCGAATACCTCGAGGACTGGGCGCGAGCCCGCATCCGACTCGAGCGCTTTGGGGTCAACGTCGCCAAAGCCTCTATCGAGCTCGCCAAAGCGCAGGTGATTCAGCGCGAAGATCTCCTTGGCGACAAAGACTTCACCCTCAAAGAGTTCAAAGACCAGCTCCGGAAGCTACAAGACAGCTACGACAGGCGGCGCAAGACGGTGCGCAAGCTGCGCCGCAAAGCCCGCAAGAAAGAGGCGCGATGGCGCAAGATGCGACGACGTTATGTTGCGCAGACTGGCGACCACGACAGCGGCCTGTGGATTGATTAGATGCAGCACAAACTTCTTCATCTCGTCATTTTGGGGGCCACGACAACAGCCCTCGCCCTGCCTCTAGGCGCGAACGCCCAGAGCCCAACGCCCGACCCCAAGGCGAAGCAGCCGTGGGAGCGCGTCAAGGGCATCTCAGGTAAGCTCGCCAAGCAGGCTCTTGAGGACAGCCAAGCCACTCCCCAGGCGGGGGTAGCAGATGTCGAGGGCAAGGCCGACGGCAAGGTGCTGCTCCTCACCACCAACGCCAAGACCCGCAAACAACTCAAGGCAGAGTTGAAGCTGGTGAAGGCGGCGCTCGCCAACGCCCCCAAGGACCTCGACCTTGTGCGCCAACTCGCCGGCATCGCGCTACGCCTTGACGACCTTGACACAGCCCTGCCCGCCTTCCGCCTCGTGGGGGACAAGCAGCCCAACGACGCCATGGTGCGCCTGGAGTTGGGCGTCGCGCTCTTTCGCAAAGGACACCTCGCCGCGGCCCTTGGCCATTTCCTCAGGGTCACCGACCTCGCCCCTCACCTGCCAGTGGGTTGGATGAACTTGGGCATTACCTACCTGAAGCGGGGCATGCCCCACCAGGCTGCGCTGGCCTTCCGTGAGGCGACAAATATCAACAACGCGTCGGCCGAAGCCTATTTCTACCTCGGTGAGGCCTACTTCCAGGCGCTCAATCGCGAGAAGGCCGAGGCGGCGTTCCGCAAGGCGTTGCAGGTAGACGCCAAATACGTCGACGCCCGCAACAACTTGGCGAACCTCCAGCTCTTCTCTGGTCGTCCCAAAGAGGCGTTGGCGAACTATAAGCTCGCCGTCAAGGCAGCCAAGAAAGACGGCACCATCTACTACAATCTGGGTGTCTGCTATTTTCGCATGGGCAACTACAAGGGCGCCGTGAAGGCCTACCGCAAGGCCATCCGCTACCGCCAGAACTATGCACGTGCCCACAACAACCTTGGGGTCTCCCTCAACAACCTTGGGCGCTTCAAGGAGATGTTCGTCGCCTTTCGCAACGCCTTGAAGCTCGACCCCAAATATGCTCCAGCGATCTACAACCTCGGCATCGCGTCTTTGAAGCTCAACAAAGTAGACGACGCCATCCAACTGCTCTCGCGTGCCATCGCGGCCAACCCCTCCATGGCAGAGGCCTTCAGCTCCCTGGGCGATGCGTATATGCGCAAAGGCAAGGTCTACGAGGCCCGCCTGGCCCTCAAGCGCGCCCTGGAGTTAAAACCTGGCGACACTCACGCCCGCCGCGTGATGGGTATTGCGCTGGCCCAACAAGGTGACACCGAGCGCGCAATTCGAGAGCTCGAAGCCGCCTGCCGCGCTGCCCCCAAAGACTCCACCGCGCGCGTGGTCATTGGCCAGCTCTACGCTGGCCGCGGCGAAACAGCAAAGGCCATGCGCAAATACAAAGAGGCCCTTGAGATCAACCCAAAGAACGCAGACGCGCACTTTTTGCAGGGTGAGTTGCTCTACGCCATGGGCAACCACAAGGAAGCCATCGAGCACTATGAAGCGGCGGTCACTGCGGACAAACGCCACGCAGGCGCTCAGTTCCGGCTCGGGGAGACTCACCATGTTCGCGGGGAGCTCAAGTCGGCCATCAAGGCCTATCGTGCGGCAGCCGACGCCGACCCCTCTCTCGCTGGCGAGGTTGGCTACAAGATTGGAAACATCTACTTCCGGCAGAAGAAGACACAGCTGGAGATCCGCGAATACCTCGAAGCCCTCAAGCACAACCCCAAGCATGTACAAGTGCGAGTCGCTCTTGGTTTCGCCTATGCGCGGATGCGTATCTACGTCAAAGCCCTGGCTCAACTGAAGCAGGCCGTGGATCAGGCTCCAAAAAACGAACTGGCCCACTACTACCTTGCCTTCGTTCAATACAACACTGGCAAAGTCGACCAAGCCATCGTCTCCTACCGCCACGCCGCACAGCTGCGGCCTGGGTTCGCTGAGGCACACTACTATCTTGGCCAGATCTATCTTGAGCGGAAGATGCCAGCCAAGGCCATCGCCGCTTTTGAGGCCGCCCTCAAGGCCAACCCCAAATACCACATAGCCGAGCTCGCCCTAGCCAAGCTCAAGAAGACAAATTAGGAGGGCTCATTGCCCACCCCAAACCAATCAACGCGGCTGATCACCAGCATCGACACACCGTCCCTCGCGGTGCAGGCTTACCTGCTCGAGATGCTTCGCGGTCCAGATGTAGGCAAGAGCTGGCCGATGGCCGACCGCATCTCCATTGGCAAGGGGGGCGACAACACCGTCGTGGTGATCGACGCCACAGTGTCACGCAACCACTTGGAGATCACACAAACGGCTGAGGGTTATAAGGTCACCGATCTCGACAGCACCAACGGCACCTTCCTCGATGACGCACGCGTGGTGGAGGCCTATGTGCGACCGGGGATGGAGATCCGCGCAGGGGAGGTGGTCTTCAAGCTCCGCGCCGTGCACGAGGACATCACCATCGAGCCTTCAGCCCAGGAGCGTTTTGGCCCCTTGGTGGGGTCTTCTGGGCTAATGCGACGGATGTTCGCGCTCCTCGAACGAATCGCCGCCACAGACGCGACGATCCTGATCACGGGCGAGACAGGCACGGGCAAGGGCGCGGTGGCACGAGCCATCCATGATGAAAGCGGACGAGACGATAAGCCCTTCGTGGTCGTGGACTGCGGCGCGATCTCGCAGAACCTCATCGAAACCGAGCTCTTTGGCCACGAGAAGGGCGCGTTTACTGGAGCCACACGCCAAAGGCAAGGCGCCCTCGAGGTCTGCAAGGGGGGCACGCTCTTCATCGACGAGCTCGATGACCTCCCCCTCGACGTGCAACCCAAATTGCTGCGGGCCCTCGACGAGCGAACCATCACGCGCGTGGGTTCTCATAAGACGATCAACCTCGACCTCCGGGTGGTGGCGGCGACAAAGAAAGACCTCCGCGAAGAGATCGCGGAGGGGCGCTTCCGCGAGGATCTCTATTATCGCCTCTCCGTGGTGACCCTCACCCTGCCACCCTTGCGCGACAGGCTCGAGGATCTCCCGCTGCTAGCCAACGTCTTTCTCTCGCAAAGTGACACCTGCTGGGAGGACCTGCCCCGTAACCTGAAGCAGCGGCTCAAGGGGCACATCTTCCCTGGCAACGTGCGGGAGCTACGAAACCTCCTCGAGCGTGCGACCTACCTTGAAGGCTTCGACCAGCTCGACCCTTCGCTCTTTCCCAGCGAGTTTCGTGGCGCTGGTGCCGTGAGCACCGAATTCAAGCTCACCGCCAACTACATGAAGCCCTTCAAGGAAGCCAAAGAGGCGCTCATTGAACGTTTTGAGCGTGAGTACCTCCAACGGCTGATGGCGCGCAACGAGCGCAAGGTCGCGCCCGCAGCGCGAGAGGCCAAGATTGACCGCAAATACCTCTACATGCTGCTTGCCAAGCACGAGCTTGGTGGCTCGGGCAGCAGCTGACCTCGCTGGAATAGCGTAGGGGAGCTAAGTTGTTTGAGTGGAGGACGCTTTTGGTTTAGCGTTGCCGCACACGTTCAAGGGAGAAATAATGATCAGCCGGACATCTGTCATCTTCATCATGCTCTGCTCTGGTTTCCTTTTTGCTGGTTGCAGCGATGATGGTGACCTCTTACCCTGCCCCGAAGGTGGACTCACCACTGCAGAACAGTTGGTAAACGCTGCGGACTACGGCTGCAACCAACCTCAGATCTGCCCCGATCAGGGCTCCATGGCGATGCCCACAGGGGGTTACATCATCGCCCCCACAGCGGCACCCTATTCTTCAAATAACGTAATCACCAACTGCTCCACAGGCCAGGGGCGGCTCGAGATCACCAAAATCATCGTTCGTGGTGACGCACGCTGCGCCTTCACCGAACCGCAAATCGAGAAGACCGATGTCGATCCAGGAACCGCCACGGCAGTGAAAATCGACTGGAAGCCTGAGGCAGCTGGAGAAGACCATGCCGCCCTGGTGATCTTCTCTAACGCCCAGAACTTCCCTGTGCTCGTGTTGCCGGCCTGCAGTACGGCCTACATCGAGGCCCCAGTAGCCGCCACTGACGCAGGTGTCAGCGGGCCGCTGGTTTGCAATGAGGTCACTACCGTCAACACCACTTGTCATAGCGAGTAGACGCAGGACCATGCCTTTGGTTCGTCTTCGGCCTGGGACTTCCGCGTGTAGAGCTTCAGCAATGAGAGTGCTCTGGATGCTCTCTTGGCTCCCCTGCGCCACCGCAGGCGTGGCCAAAGCTGCGCCGGCGTTCAGCCCCGCATCTTCACCCTCATCCACGCTGCCCTCATCCACGCTGCCCTCATCCACGCTGCCCTCATCTATCTTGTCACCCTCTGCCCCAGAGAACCGACGCCTGCTCGTCGTACCTCAGGCAGATGCGAGCAGTGAGGCGGCTCTGGAGGCGATCATCGACGTCCTCAGCGGCGCCAAGCGTTACCACATCCAACGTCTTGAGGCGCTGCTACCGCTAATGCGCCGTAAGGATCAAGCCCGCCAGATCACCACAGCCCTGATGCGGGGCAACCAGGAAGCGCGCCAGGCGATGCTCGCCCTCGATTGGACGACGGCGACGTCCCGCCTCGATGAAGCGCTCAAGCTTTGCGCGGCCAGCTTCTTGCCGCTATATGACCCAACACGTGTGGCCAACCTGCATGTCATGCGCGGCACCGTGGCGCTGCAGCGTGCCCAACCCGAGAACGCTCGCCTGCACTTCAAGGCGGCGCTGCACCTCGCGCCGCAGCTCAAGCTCAACGCGTTTCACAGCCCACAAGTGCGTGCCGCCGTCGCTGAGACGCGGACCAATCTGCCAGCCCGACCGCTGCCGAGCCCCTCACTCCTGAAACGCATCCTCGAGCTAGCGGGTGGCCCCCCTGAGGCGTTGGTCTTGAGCAGTGAGCGCAAAGCGGGGGACCGTGTGTTGCTCAAGGCCACACTCTTCCACTTTCGGAGCGCCCAGCTCAAGCCCCTTGGCACCATCTCCACCCCCACCAAAAAGGGCATGCTCGAAGCGCGCACCACCAAGTTCGGAGCCGCCCTCCGCGAGCAAATCGCAGCGCTCTATCCAGCGCTACCCATGGTGTCGTTAAAACCTTCGCCCGCTACCCTGCCCCACACACAGCCTGTACTGCCACTCCCAACGCCATGGTACAAGCGTTGGTATGTTTGGGTCGCAGCGGGCACCGCCCTTGTCGCTGGCGCTGTCGCTATCCCCTTGCTCACGCGCCAACGCGTGGTGGACGTCAACGTGACATGGTGAAGCGCAGCGGTGACATAAGGCTCCTCCTGCTGCTATGCGGCCTCCTGAGCGCCTGCAGCACCGACGTGGGTACCCTCGAGGTGCGTCTGCTGCGCTCCCCGCGCGCCGAGGAGGACCCCTTCAGCCCAACCAGCCGCTTGGTGAACCTGCTCAGCGTACGCGTGGATGGGCCGGACGGCCGCGTGGGTCCCATCGTGATCTCGGTGGAAAACCAAGCTGCCACGCTACCCGAGGTGCCTGTGGGGGACGATCAGGTCATCGAGATCCAGGGCTTCCCGGGTGAAGGCAGCCTCCCCACCGCCCTCGCTCGCTCGGCGCCCATGACTATCCGCTCTGGCTTGAACACCGTCGAACTCTACTTCGGACGCACCAACCGCTTCAGCGCTGCACCAGCCTCTGGCGACGCCGAGGGCATGAAGACCACGCGCACCTATCACACCGCCACGCTGCTGCCCAAAGGAGACGTCATCGCCCTTGGGGGCACCAGCGAAGACTGGCGCCCCAACATCACCGAGATGGTGCCCAAAGCGCTGAGCAGCTTCTCTTTGCTCGACGGCGACTCCTTGCGCTTCCTCCCCCTCGACTGCACCCAGAAGGCCGAGCGCTGCATGATCGCAGGGCGGGTTGGCCACACCACCACTGCCCTGCCCTCGGGAAACCTGCTCGTTGCAGGGGGCACCGTGGGGGGAATTGGCAGCCAGCTCCCCGTGGACACCACAGAGGTGATGCTCTCCACACCCCAACTTTTCACGTTCAGCCCCAAGATGAGGTCTCCGCGCCTAGGGCACGCTGCTGTGCGTCAAGGCTCCCTCGTGCTGCTCGCTGGCGGGCTCATGCATCCCAGCTTCCCTGCCCCAAACAAGCTCGTGGAAGCCTACGTGGATGGTCAATTCAGCGAGCACTCGACGTTCCAGGAGGCCCGACGTGACTTCACCCTCACCCGCCTCGCTGACGGCGCGCTCTTTGCGTGTGGCGGCATCGATGGGGAGGGCCGCTCCCTCGCCAGCACCGAGATCCTCGGCGTCGATGGGCGTACCTGGCGCCTGGGCCCACCCATGCAACAGGGGCGCGCCTTCCCTGTCACCAAACTGCTCACGGATGGGAGCGTGCTCATCGTCGGTGGTCTCGAGAGTTCGGGGACCGTCAGGGCCGTGGAGCGTTATGATCCCGAGACCAACACCCTCACAGAGGTAGCCCAGCTCACCCTTGGTCGTTGGGCTCATACCGTGACCCAGCTGCGGGATGGGCGCGTGCTGGTGGTGGGCGGCTATGGCGTCAACGTCAACGGGGCGCCTTCGACGTCGGTGGAGATCCTCACCCCCCCCATCGCGAGTGGGCTGCGCTGGATCCGCGCCAACGCCGAGCCCCTGCGTACTCCGCGGGCCGGCCACACGGCGACACTGCTCCCCAACCAGATGGTGGTCGTCATCGGCGGCGTCACAGGGGGTGGTGGAGATGTGAGCAACACGGCAGAGGTCTTCGTCAACTAGCGATCTACCCAATCATCGCGAACGCGCCTAGAATACTATTCATTCAATTCCAAAGGGGATGAACATGTTCCACTCACCCTGGTACACAGGTTTGGGCCTCGCCCTGATCATCGCCCTCTCTGGTTGCGGAGGGGACGAAGGCGTTGGGGACCCTGTGCAGGACCACACCGCTTATGCGCTGCAGAGCGCCTTCGACGTGCAAAGCGACTTTGGCGACTCGGGCCTCGGCAGCGTGCTCAATATGCTCAAGGATATGTCGGACCACCCTGACGATCCTGGACGTTATGTGATCGAGCAGATCGTTGACGCGCTACCCGTGCCGATCTCTTGGGCTGCTGAGCCCTTCATCGGCAGTCTGGGCAAAGAGATCAACGCTCTGATCTATGAGGTGGCCCCCACAGCCGCTGATGATGCAAAGGCCCTAGCCGAGGGGCTCTCGCAGGCCGCGCGGCAGTTCGAACTGCATTCGAACCTCGAGGTGGGCCTTGACGCGGAGGATCGCTTCACCGGCAAACATGCATTGCAGAGCGTGACCTATCGCTACCAGGGGCGCAGCCTCACTGTCACCGCTGCTGAGCTTGGTGACAACGCCAAAGCCACCGTGCGCATCCCCGTGCAAATCGAGGGCGACCTCTTGACCATCCCTGAACACCGGCTCCAGCTCCCCATCGGCACGCTCTTGGACAAGACCCTCGATGCTGTGGTGGTACCTTCTGTCGTGGAGGACCTCAGCAGCTTCGCCGCGGTGATCGACCGCTGGTTTGCCTGCACCCGCGTGGCCGCGATGGTCTCAGGAGTCATTGGTGCTGGCGACGCCGAGGTGCTCTCCGCCTGCCTGAAAGGCTCTGGCAGCGTCTCGAGCAAGCTCCACGACAAACTCCTTGCGCTCGACAAAGATGGCGCCCTGCGTCTCCATGGCACCGCCACAGCGAACGCCAACGGCAGCGACTACCAGGGTAGTGGATGGAGTGGGCGCTACATAGTCGGCAAGGACGCCGCGGCGGACCTCGATCCCCAGCGCTGCCCCTTCTCTGCACAGAAGCAGGCTGCCTCTCGGTAGGTGCAGCAGCAGTATAGGTCGACGGCCCCTTTCTGCTCTGGCAAGGTCTCACAGCATGAGACCTTGGAGCTACCCAATGCGCTGTCACCATATCCTCGGAGTGACCCTCACCACGCTGCTTCCACTCATCGCTGGAGCGCAGCAGCCGACGACCCTCCCTACGGATCAACCGACGACGCACCCACACCTGCACGCAGCAGCCGCGGGCTATGAGAGCGGCTTTTTTATCCGTGAGGGCGTCTTCGCCTTGAGGATCCGCTCGCGCGTGCAAGCGCGCTACACGGCTGAGGTGCTCGACGGAGAGCAGGACAAGAACGCTTGGTCTATCCCGCGGGCGCGCCTGGCCTTGAGGGGGCACGCCTTCTCGCCGCGGCTGCGCTACTACTTCCAACTCGACTTCAGCAAGGGCAGCGCAGAGCTGAAGGACTTCTTCCTCACGTACCAAGCCATCCCCTCATGGCTTCACCTGCAGATCGGCCAGTGGAAGGTCCCTTTTTCGCGCCAGCACATCACCTCCAGCAGCAAACTTGAGTTCGTCGATCGCGCCATCACCCACGACGCGATGCGTGCGGCCCGCGATATTGGCATCGCCATTCACAACGGCTACACCTCATCGCCCCGCTTTGAGTACGTGCTGGGATTGTTCAACGGCAAGGACACCAAGGGTGTGATCACAGGGCCCGTGCAAGTGGACCCCACCACCGGAGAGGGTGAGCTCATCGCGGGCAAAGCGAGCAACGTGCCCCAACATCTCGATCCATCCGTGGTGCTGCGCGTCGCCTACAACCACGCCGGCATCAAGGGCTATGAAGAGGCGGACTTCGCCGGCGGTCCCCTGCGCTTCTCTCTTGGAGGAGGACTCCTCGTGAACTTCGACGCGGACGGCGATGATGCCTCAGCGGTGCGCAGCCAGCTCGACTTCGCGCTCAAGCTCCATGGATTCGCCGCCCATGGTGGCGCCTTCTTGAGCACAACCCAAAGTGGCGACGCCTTTGGCGACCAATCCCTGGCCTCTGTGGGGTTTCGTGTGCAGGTGGGCTTCCTCATGGCCCAACGTGTACAGCTCTCGGCACGCTACGCGCATGTGGCACCCGATGGCGCAGACAACGACCAGCACGAAGCGCTGGCTGGCGTAACGGTGTACTTCTACAAACATGGGCTTAAATGGCAGAGCGACGGGGGAGCGCTGCTCAGCGAGGTTGGCCCGAATCAGACAAAGACAGACGTCGTTGTGCGTTCACAGCTGCAGTTTGCCTTCTGAGTGCATGAGCTTGTATTGGCTGCTGGGGCAGCTAATCTCAGGGCATGATTCGTTCGCGCTCTTGGCTGGTTACCATCATCTTCACTCTCTTCGCCCTCTGCTTCGCGAGTTCACACAGACCCGCAGAAGCCAAAGGCAACGCCATCGCGGTCTTTGACCTGCAGCTGCGCCGCCTGCGCTTATCCGCCAGCGTGCGCGGGGCGCTCTCGGATTACCTCGCCGCCCAGCTGGCCGCACGAGGGCTGTCCATCGTGCCCCGGAGCCAACTGAAAAAGAGGCTCCGTCGCAAGAGACGTGCATCTTACCGCCTCTGCTACGATCAATCCTGTCAAATCGAGATCGGCCGGGAACTCGCCGCCCAGAAGTCAGTCTCGAGCCAGGTGATGCGCATCGGCAAACGTTGTGTTGTCACGCTCACGCTCTACGACCTCCGCACCGCCACCAGTGAGCGAGCCGCCACGGCCCACGGCCGTTGCAATGAGAGCGGCATCATGAACGCCCTCACCAGCGCGGCTGTTCAGCTCGTGCCACTGAAAAAAACGCCACCGTCAACAGGGAGAACTGGCGTTCGCCTGGTAGAAACGGGCAAAAAGCGCCAACGCATCGCAGCGGACTTCGACGCCAAGCGTTTTCGGCCGCTGGCCTTCTACCCACGCGCGTTGAAGTTAGCCCGCTCCCTAGAGCCCGACGCCGTGCTCATCGACTTCGACGTAGAAGGCGTCTATCCAGCGGGCCACGCGGATCTAACTCTCCAGAGCGACTACCGCGCTAACTATGCCTTCCGCTCACCTCGCCAAAGCCGCCGAGACCCCAAGCTACCCGCAAACGTCAAACGTGACCGCGTGTGCCTGGTCTACGTCGAGGTCTCGGCGAAGCATATCGAGGTCTACCCCGCCGAGAGCACCAATGATTGCAAGGAAAAACCCCGTGGCCCCTGGCGCTGCAGCCTCGCCAGCGCCTTCGCCCTCGCCCGCACCCAAGGCGCTCCCACGGGCAATGTGGTGGCGAAGGTCAGCTGGCTCTGGGACGGCTGGTTCTTCGACTTTGGCGCCAAGTCCATGAGCGTCAAAGACAGCTGTCGATAGGGTCCTCTCCTCCGTACCCACTCCCATCGACATCTTCCCTGGGTCGAGTGCCCGTTCGAGCTCCGGATCGCTCCAAAATTGTCACGGACCCATTCCTCCGAGCTGCTCCTTGCTTCATTTGAGCTCCGGATCGGGTCAAACGTGTGGGGTCTAACGTCGTTTGAGTGGGGTCCAAGCCCAAAAAAGTGGGGTTGGCACCTTCAAAAGGCCTTTTGATGCTCACAAAAGCGCCTTTCGTGCCCCCGCCTCTTCGTCCCCGGCTGCTCCCAAAAGTATTCTTTTACATATTCGTCAACCCCGACTAGTTTTTATTGCCTATTCTACTAAGTAGATAGCTCTGCTTGGGCATCTATTGACTAGTCGACCGATCAGGCAGGGGGTGGGAAAATGGCAAAAATCGCACATAGGCACATACTATTGCTCGTCTTTCTACTTTCCTCTGTGAGTGTCGGAGGTGGTGGATGCAAGCGCTCTGAGGTCCTGGCCCGCAGACAATCCGCCAGCGTAGCCCCGACGATCGAGGTCCTTGGCGAGATCAAACACGCAACGATGCGATCGGCGAGTCGCCTCGCCATGGCCCCCAACGGTGACATCGTCGTGACGGATCCGAAAGCGCATGCGCTGCACGTGTTCAGCGGTCTGGGAGTCTGGAAGCGGAGCGTCGGCGTCCAGCAGCCCCTCGGCTGCGCTGTCGACAAGACGGGACGGCTCTACGTCGGCGACCAGGCCACGGGTTCGATCCAGGTTTTCGGGCCCCTCGGAGAGCACCTCGGACCACTCGGCGACAAGGTGGGCACGCTGAAGATGCCCAACGAGCTGGCCTACGATGGCACTCGAGACGAGATCTATGTCAGCGACAGCAAGGCCCACAAGGTCATCGTCTTCAAGACAACCGGCGCGCAGGTCCGAACGATCGGCTCCTACGGTGCCGGTCCGGGCCAGTTCGAGTTCCCCACGGGCCTGCACTGTGATGTTGACGCCGACCGGCTCTACGTCGTCGATCATCAACACGCTCGCGTTCAAGTCTTCACACGTCAGGGCACGTGGCTGAGCAGCCTGAGCAACTACGGCTCCAAGCCGGGAGAGGTCGTGCGGCCCCAGGGCATCGCGCGGGACAGCAAGAACCGACTCTACGTGGTGGATGCCTTCCAGGGGCAGCTCCAGGTGTTGGACACAGCGGGCGCCTTCGTCAGCACCGTCGCCACCTACGGAATGGGCGTGGGAGAGCTCGCCCTGCCCACCGACGCCCTGGTGGACGGCTATCAGCGGCTGCTGGTCACGTCCTTCCGCACGGCGAAGGTCGTGATCTATGGCATCGACAACGCCACGTCACCGGACGCGGGCCTTGACTCCGCTCCCCCCGCGGACCAAGGCGCCGACGAGGCGGCGCCGCCGGAGCTCGACTCCTCGGACGCTTGCAACGACGGGGAAGCTGACACGAAGCAGGATGTGGCCGCGAAGCAAGATGTGGCCGCGAAGCAAGATACGAGCGCGCAGGGAGACATCCAGATCGAAGCAGACCAGCGCCCCTCTGGCGACCAGGCTGTCGCCTCTTCGGCAGGCTGCGGCTGCGTGGTCGGCGCAGGGGACTCTTTCGCCTCCAGCTTCGCGGGACTTTGCGGGCTCTTGCTGTTAGTGGTGCGATTCGAAAGATCTAATCCTGGGAAAAAGCCCTTTAGAATCGGAACACTCCGGCGCTGCAGATGCAGCGCCCAAAGAAACATGGCGTGTCGTCAGACGAAAAGCATTCGAGCCGGAATGGAGCCGCCCCGCACCCGCGGAGGGGGCGGCGGAGAAGAGGCTCGAACCTTTCGAATCAGACCACTGGCCCTGCTGCAGAAACGCCGCAGGCGCCGAGCCTACCGCCGCGCGCGAAGGCGAGCATGCATCATGCTCATGGTCCTCGGTGGCCTAGGAATCGCGTCGCTGGCAGCAGCGCTGGACGCTCCTCATGATGGGTCGAACCTGCCGAACGTCTGTGAGTCCTGCCACGTCAGCCACAGCGCCTTCGGGTCCATGCTCAATGGTTCCAACGGCCCGGCCATCAGCAACCTCTGTCAAAGTTGCCACTATGAAAACGGCCCGGCTCCCGCCGTCGAAACCCATAGCTGTGACACGGCGACAGACCCATACTGCCGCTTCAACTTCAGCATCAGCTGCACCGCCTGCCACAACCCGCACAAGCAGGAGCAAGATACTGCCAACGGCGCAAACTTCGGCCAGCTGCTACGCTCATCCATCAGGCCCCCGTCTGGCAGCGCGGTACCCGTGGTTCTCCGTGGCCGCGCGGGCCACAAATCCTTCGCCGATGACGACACCACCATCGACGGAGTTTGCGAGGTCTGCCATACGCAGACGCTGCACCACACCAACAGCAGCGCCCAAGTGGACGCCGACCATTATCCTCGAATGCCCTGTACGGGCTGTCACTGGCATCGAGCCTCCTTCAGACCGCGGACACTCTCGGGAGCACACACGACCCATATCGACCCCAACCCGCGATCCCAGCAGCTCGATTGCTCAGCATGTCACGACGTGGAAGATGTTCCCTACTTCCAGAGCGGCACGGACACGAGCGGCGATGGGAAGTATGACCTCGCCGAAACCAGCGTCTGCGATACCTGCCACTCCCCCGGTGGTTCCTACAATGGAGTAGTCTCGAACGAAGGCTCCATTGGCGCCAAGGACAACTGGGTTTCGCGCGTTTACTCCGGGGACGCCCTGCAGCCCGGCAAAGAGAAATGGTGCGCGGGCTGTCATGACGAGAGCCCATCGGTGATCAGCACCACGACAGCTCCCAACGTCATCGGCGAAGAGTCGGGTGCGTACGGCTACGGACGGGGCTGGGGTTACTACAAGACTGGGCATGGCCTCGAGAGCGGCACCTATGTCGCATCGGGCGCCTTGGCGGCGAGGCTGCAATGTAGCGCCTGCCACGACAACAGCAGGACACATATCGACGGCGTCGCGCGCACCTACGTCGCGGCGAGCGACAACTACCAGTCGGGTTATCGCCTCAAAGATGTCGACGGCCTTCCGCCAATGAACATCCCACGCGAAACCTCTTCGACAGTGCAGTCCAGCGACTTTGCGCTCTGTCTGCAGTGTCACCCATCCGATGCGCTGCTCAATACGTCAAACATGGCAGGCACCAACTTCCGCGACATGACGGGGAACAACACGCCGAGAAACTCCCACGCCTACCACCTCTTGAGTAGCGGCGCATTCAACGCAAGGTGGGATTCGGATTGGGATGGCGCGACGGGCGACTCGTTAGCGAGCTGTCCATCTTGTCACAACGTGCATGGGTCTCCCTCCCTGCGCATGGGCCGTCACGGCGAGCTGATCAGCACCCCTGGGACGACGGATAAGGTGGCCGCCCTCGACTACCGTTACCTGCCCGGCGCTTTCCCAACCCTCAACGAGAGCACCGGCGGCACCACAGGCTACAAGAGCAGCGCCGGTGGCGGCGTCGCCTCCACGGGTATCTGTGGCATGTGCCACAACCGGATCGTCACGTGGGAACGAACGCCGGTCGACCTCTATCCACCCATACTCTTTGGCGCCTACGCCCGCAGCTTGGGAAGCGAGGTCCACCTCGTCATCTCCGAGGCCGTCTACACGAGCCCGACGATGACGGGCGCAGTCGTTCCCAGCGACCTCATATTGACGGACATCGACAACGGTCGCACGATCACGGCGTTTTCACATGCCGCTGGCGACAGCCGTGGCACGCTCACGCTGAACATGGCTCTCGACGCGGATAACGACATCGGCATCGACACCATCGGGGCAGCATCATCGACATCGATCTACGACGGCGCGGGGATCGCGATGGGCGTCGACACGGTGACCATCGAGGCCGACGACACGCCCCCAGTGGCCTCTGGTCTCTTTCCGGCTAACGAGGCTACCCTCGTCTCCGGTTTCACACCGCTCACCTTCACCATCTCCGATGCCCAAAGCAATGTCGACTGGAGCACCTTCTCGATGACGCTCACCGGCTCGGGCTACAACAAGACCTACACCGACCTCGATGTTAACGTTGTATCGAAGACTGGACTCCCGGCGGCCTATGCTGTCAGTGTCGTGCCGGACCAGCCCTTTCCCTGCGGGACGACCATCACGGTCCAGCTCGAGGCCACAGATTACTTGGGCAACGAAATGGTCCCTCCCACGTGGTCTTTCGACACCCAGCCTTGGTCCAACGCTCCACCGGTCTTGTCTTGGACGCGAGAACTCGTCGCCTACAACGTCGACGGGGTCAAGCCGAGCCATGGAGAGAGCAACACGAGCTTCGTGTTCCGCGTCAAGTATACCGACGCGGACAACCATGCCCCCACCGCTGTGTCACTCTGGCTCGATGGCACCTCCTACGCGATGAGCGAGGTGGACAGCGGCGACACCGTCTATACAGACGGGAAGCTCTACACACGGACGCTTGCACTCTCGACCGCGGGCACTTTCAACTACACGTTTGCCGCGCATGACGGGACGGATGCCGCGACAGGGGAGCCCACAGCGAATACCGAGGTACAGGTGATCTCCGCGGCCCACGCGCTGAATGTGCCTTCGGAGTACGCGACGATCACCGCGGCGATCAACGCCGCCACGGATCCCGATGACGTGATCTTGGTGGCCCCGGGCACCTACACGGGGCAGGTCTACATTGGAAGCCGCCGTACATTGCGATCTCTTGACGATCCGGAGCATACGATTCTGACGAATATCGACAACTGGCTCGTCTTCTTGAACCACTGCGCGAGCACCATCCTCGATGGGTTCACCCTTGACGGTCTTGAGGGGGGGGGCCTTGGCATCTTGAGCGGGAATGGATCGACGCCGAGAGTCGAGAACTGCATCATCACTCGTCACCGCGGGGGGGGGATAACCGCCCAAGGGGGTGCGCCGATGACGGTCGTGAATACGACGTTCAACGACAACTCCCGTGGTGGTGGCGCCGGGATCTTCGTCAACAACTCGGGGACCACCGTAATCGCTACCGATTGCACATTCCGCAACAACACGTCCGTCAGCGGGTCCGGAGGGGCGGTCTTCGTCAACTCCGGAGCCAACGCCACGATCACGCGCTGCGTCTTCGAAAACAACGTAGCCCCCAACGGTGGCGCCATCGGCACCAGCACCCAGGCCACAGTCTCCGTCATGGACTCTACCCTCCAGGACAACAGGGCTGCGACGGGTGCGGGTGGAGCAATCTATATCAATGGATCTGTTCAGCTCTCCATCGACGGAAGCGTTCTCCGGGGCAACGCGTCGTTGACGAACGGAGGCGCTATCGGCACGGGCACGCACGTCACAATCTCGGTGCTCAACAGCACACTCACGGGGAACTCCGCCACTGGCGTTGGTGGCGCGATATACCTCAACCAACCCGACTCCGTGACCATCCACAGCGCCACCTTCAGCGGCAACGTCGGCAACACCGGCGGCGCGCTCTACCTTCAGCAAAATACCACGCCGACGATCACCAACTCGATCTTCTACGGAGATTGGGCCCGCAATGACGACTCCAACGAGATCTACGTAATGAATGGCGGCTATCCCCCGCTGACGTACTGCAACATCAACCAGGCGGACTTCATCGGGAACGACAACTTCGCGGCCGATCCGAGCTTCATCAACCCCATCTCTTACACCGCGGCGCCAACGAGCGCCGGAAACTATCATCTCAGTCCGCTCTCGCCATGTCAGAATCAGGGGACCAGCAGCGGAGCTCCCTCCACCGACATCGACGGCGAGGATCGTCCAAACAACGGCGGATACGACGTGGGCTCGGACAAGACAAGAAGCTCAGCAAATTGCTGAAGTTCAATGGCGACCTCACCATCCATGGCTACTCCCTTTTGCGCCACGAACCGCCAAAAACGACCATAATTTCCAGGCGTCTCCATCGGCGACATTGGCACGGTTCGTGCTTATACACGCCATGCGCTCTGCCAAGCTCTTCATCAATGTGTTCTCGCTCTGCTTGGCAGCCTGGCCCTCGCTCAACGCCGAAGCTAACGATCACGCGCATCGCGTCTTTCCCTTGTCACCGCGCAATATGAATCGCCTGCCCCAGGCGCGACAACGCAACGCCGCCTCGGTAGGCTTTCCGAACTCAAAGGCGCTAATGAAGGCAGGCGCCCTGGCTGCCCCCAAACTCACGGCCAAGCTCGAGGCCGGAGGGGAAGACGCAATGTTCTACGCACGCGGCGTGATGGGCTCTTTGGAAGACGCTCTTCTCCCCCACGCGCCTGGAAGCAGCGGTAGCCCAGTTTTCGACGCTCAGACCCACGAACTCAAGGCGTTGGTCTGGGGGGCCCCGCAGCAACATCAACGAGGCACGAACGAGTAGCATGTCGAGGATCCTGACCGACCTGGCAACTCAGCGTCCCAACGATCCGGTAGTGCAGGCAATCCTCAAAGATGCTGGGTACTTTGACGAGTAGGGACCGACACCCTGCCGCATGAACTCTTCAACGCTCCAGAATTCGTGAAGGGCGACATGTTCGTGAGTAGCCGCTCGTCTTGGCGCTTGGACGAGGGGCTGTAGCCCTCATCCAGGGCGCGCACGGTGGTCCCCGTGGCCATTCGACTGGGGACAGGCATCAACGTTGGATTCTGGTGAACATGAACACCGTGACCTCTCGAAGGTATGCGTGTTTCAGGCCGACTGACCCAGGTCCCACGGGGCTGCCATCAGCCAGGGTGCCGGAAGCCGACGCTGTAGTCCGGACAGCGAGGACGTAGAGCACGTCGCTCTCGACGCGAATCGAGGGCCAAGTCATCGTAGATATTTGTAAATATATTACGCACTGTTAGATTCCTGGCGAACATAGGCCATTGCGCTTTGTTATAAATGTTATATATGTTATATAGGGGATGAAAGCATCATGGAGGTCATCATCACCGAGTGGGCGTTGAATTCGTATCTTGAGCTACTGGCACAGAACGCATTTTCTGCCACCGAGTATCGCCAGAGAATCAGGCCTGACGTCGAAGGGCTCAAGAGCTATCCAACTGATCCCAAGTTCCGAAGCGCAAAGTTCTGGTCTCCTGCTCACGACAGCGCCGGCAACGCCATCCCGAGCGGGTACAAAATGAAGTGGCATCAACTAGGAAATGGCCATGTTCAGCTGCGACTACCAGTCGGCATGTTGTCGAACGCATTTCTTTGCGAGGCGTACGTCAAACGTGACGCAAAGCAAGAGAAGCGTCAGCTAGCACGCTTCAAGACCCATCTCCAGTTGATCCGGATGAGACGATACTCCTTGAGAGGAAAGCTGCCATGAACTCAATCGCGCCGAAATTTCAGGTAGACCTTTTCGAGATAGGTACGCGGATGAGGCTGGCTGGCCTTGCTGACAACTTTGTTGCCGCCGCCATTCATACCGCAATGGAATTCGACGGGGTATATGATCTCGTCCTGCTGTGGGATGGCGAGGACGACGCAAAGGAGCGCGACGAAATCATCGCTGACATCCAAGATATGGTCGACGACTGCGTGCAGGCCGGGAAGTCCGAGGCGGTTTACATTCGTTTCGATGATCTCGACTCCATCGCCAAGAATGTGCGCAAATTTAAAGATGAGCTGCTGATGACCGTGAATCAGCACAGCGGGATCACCGAACTCGCCAAGCGCACCGGCATCCCCCAGCCGTCACTATCCCGTTTCTTCAACACCCACTCCATGCCTCGCCGCGGCACCCTGCTCAAGATCGCCAAGGCCCTCGACCTCGATGCCGTTCGCATCGCAACAGAATGGGTGCGAGAGTAGAGATCGACGGAAGAGTTGGCGGCTTCTTCCTGTCAACGCCTCAAGACCGATGGGTCAGCCGCTGTCTCCCTCTCATCCAAGCAGAAGGCACGGCTGTTGGCAGAGTTCGCGTTGCTCCGAAAGATGCTATCCACCACACACGACGCGCCCCCGGTTAGCGCGCGCACCGCCGCCGTGGCGCCACCGAAAGTCACCGCCGAGGACGTACGACGCGTTGAGCGGCTGCTGGCCGCTGGCAAGCCACGGGCCTCACGCGCCCTCTGGCAGACCCACAGCTATTCATCCCTGGCCGCTGATGCCCTCTATATGGTGGGCTCCATCGAGCTCGACAAGCTGCGAGACCCAGCTCACGCCATCAAGCGCTTCAAGCGCTACCTGCGACGCTATCCGCGCGGCCGACAGCGCGAGGGCGCCTTCTTGCTCTTGGTACGGGCCGCCACACGCGCTGGCAATATCAACGCTAGCTGCCATCAATGGAGAGATCGTCAATATACCAGCCGGCGTGGTTGGTCAGCGATGACGCCATCATGTGGAAGGAGACCTCCACGATCTGACCGGCATAGGCGCTGAGGTCGAGGCCGCGCTCGACCCAACCTGTGGGCGTGGGCGTGCCACCGCAGATCTGGCTGCCGGCGAGCATCTCACCATGCACGCGAACCTCGGCCCAGTCGAAGTCCCCGCCGAAATCCTCCCATGACCAATAACGCAGCGTCGCCGTACTCCAGCTCGGGAGCTGCACGATGAAGCGCAAGATGCTGTCGTCGTTGGGCGCCGTGTTCTGGCACACGCTCGCACCAGCGCCGGCGTTATTCCCGTAGGGCGTGAAGCAATCATTGAGGCGCGTACCCCAAGCGCTCGTGCCCGAGTGAGCGTTGGATGGCCCCACAGCAA
>JAFCZD010000554.1 GCA_019314525.1 Deltaproteobacteria bacterium | reverse complement strand
TGAACGATTCGTTTAACGCCTGAATGTCGCGTTCCACGGGCTTTCGCAGGGCCAGAGGCGACACAGAAGCCCTCAACGATTCGTTTAACGCCTGAATGTCGCGTTCGAGGGCATCCAAGGAACACGGGAATCTTTGACGGGCGTGGTAGATCTCCGCTTGCGCGGAGATGACGGACAATTTCGCGACAGCCTCGAACATGGGAATCTTCGTTGGAAGGTATAGATCTCCGCTTGCGCGGAGATGACGGGCAATTTCACGATAGCCTCGTTCGGGCAAAATCAGGCCCAACCGCTACAACTGACCGCGCCCTTCTCAAGTCCGTGCTCTTCCCAGGCTCTAGCCGGTGGCGGCTTTGGCGTCGTCGTTCTGGAGCAGGCCATAGATCCAGGTGCCGATGAGGATCCCGCTGATGGTGAAGAGGGCGCCAAGCTTGCCCTCGCCGAGCATGGCCAAGGCGGTGCCAGGGCAGGCGCCTGCCAGCCCCCAACCCACGCCAAAGATGACCGACCCGCCGATGAGCGTTTTCTTGTAGGGCTTGCCCTCGAACGAGATCGGCTCCTTGCCGATGAGGGTCCGTGCTCTCGTTCGTTTGAGCAGGAAGACGCCGATGACGCCAACGAGGGCCGCCGTGCCGATGACCCACAGCAGTTGAAGATCTTGCAGCAGGAAGAGCTTGGCGTAGAAGTCATAGGTGGTGGCGCCAGCTCTGCTGAGGATGAAGCCAAAGACGATGCCCATGGGCAAGAAGAGGTATTTGCTCATGTCTATTCTCCGTAGGCTGAAGTCCAGCGCTCAGCCGATAACGCGGAAAAGAAGGTTTGCGATCAGAAGTCCGCCCACGAAGAAGCCAGCAGAGGCCAGCAGGCTGGGCAGGTTGAGCAGCGAGAGGCCGGCGATGGCGTGTCCGCTGGTGCAGCCACCCGACATGCGCGCGCCGAGGCCCATCAGCACGCCTCCCGCTGTGAGGAGCAACCCCTTGGCCCAGAGAGCGGCGGGGAAGATTGAGTCGTACATGGGCCCCAGAGAAAAACTCAAAACGAGGGGACCGGGAGAGGTGAGGACCGCGATCAGCCCGCCAAGGGGCAGCCCGACGATGAACCAAATACGCCAGCTGTGGTTGGTTTTGTATTCGCCGCTGTGGAAGTAGGGGGTGGCGCAACTCAGCCCACAGACGTTGCCATACCCCGTGGAGACCCCTAGGGCCTTTCCTGTGACAAAGAGTTGTATGAGGCCGTAGAGGCCCACGGCCAACCCGCCGATGAATCCGCTCCAAACGATGACTTCAGTCATGGTGTCTTCCTATCAGGTCCCGTTAAGTCTACGCCGGTTTTGCTTGCACGCTACGTTCTGGTTTGGGGTGCTAAGCAGGGGCCATGCCAGGTGCGTTGATCTTTAATTGCCACGACATAGGGCACGCGTTGGTGGGGGAGCGGCGGTTGTGTCGCAACATGTTGCGACGTGTGTGGCTCGCCTACTCCTCCTCCGTGTGCCCAAACTCGACCTCTCCATGGTTGAAGACAGGTGGCTGCGCAGGATGCGCGGCTGGTGGGATGGTTCGCACGGGTGGTGGCGGCAGGCTCGTGTCTCCCAGGAGAGCGCGGCGCAGGGCCCAGCCGAAGGTCTCCACGCTGTTGAAGCGTTGATCAGGGCGCTTGGAGAGCGCCTTGAGCACCACACGCTCGGCGGCTGCTGGCAGCATGGGGTTGAACTCACGCAAGGCGGGCGGTTCTTTCGCCAGGTGCATTGCAAAGATGGGTGCATCGCGCTTGCTGATGAAAGGCCGTTGCCCGCAGATCAACTCATAGGCGAGCACCCCTAGGGAGTAGATATCCGAGCGCGCGTCCACCATGGTGGCGTCACGGCAGTGCTCGGGTGACATATAGTTCGGGGTGCCAATGACCACCCCCTGGAGGGTCACCAAGGCTGCCTTCGAGAGCGCTCTACGCTCAATGCGGGCGCTGCCAAAGTCGATCAGGCAGACGCGGATGTTCGACCCGTCCTGGGGGTCGAAGACGAGCAGGTTGGCGGGCTTGACGTCCCGATGAATGACCCCCGCGGCGTGGGAAGCGCCCAAGGCGGCGGAGGCTTGGTCAACGATCTCCGCGACCTTCAACCAGGGTAGGAACGCGTCCCGGGCGAGGATTGTCGCGAGGTGGCGCCCCTCGATCAGCTCCATGGCCAGATAGTGCCCGTGGTCACTGTCTTTACCGTGCGCAACATGGCGTACGACATTGGGGTGGGCTACCAGCGAGAGCGCGGTGGCTTCATTGCTCAGGCGTTTCACCGCCTCGGTGTGTTGCCGCCAGCGTTCACGTAAGACCTTGAGCGCTACCGGCTGACCGTCATCGGAGAGCGCGTGATAGACAATGGCTGTTGCGCCCTTGCCGAGCACTCCATCGATACGATAGCCGCCAATCCATGTGGGAGCTCCCACACACGCCTCCCTCTTTTCGGAGTCTTTATACGCCTTGGGGAAGAAAAGGCTAGCTGGTTCGCGACCTACTGTGAACGTGTCGCAGTCTTGGTGGTGGAGCGTGGCTCCGTTCACTTGAAAATTACGACCTGGCGCAAGAAGTTCTCCACATCGTGATAGTGGCGAATGATGGTTTCTGGGCGTCGCCAGCCGTGCCCTTCGCCCTCGTAGAGGAAGTACTCATGGCACACTCCCCGTCGCCTGAGGGAGGCCACGATCTCTTCAGCTTGGCTGGGGGGGACGGCGGTGTCTTCGGACCCCTGGAAGATGGCCACGGGGTCGGCGATACGCTCCGCACGGAAGATCGGTGAGCGCTGGCGATAGGTCTCAGCGTCTTGTGGTAGCTCGCCGATCAACCGGTCGAGGTAGTACGCCTCGAATTTATGAGTGTCGGCGACCAGGGAGAAGAGGTTGGAGATACCATAGAGGCAGAGGCCGGCGGCGAAGACGCCAGGATGTTCCACCAGCGTCGCTAGCACGGTGTAGCCGCCCGCGCTGCCCCCCATGATCACGATCCGCTGGGCGTCGGCGATCTTGTGTTGCCAGAGATAGGTGTGAGCTGCGAGGGCGTCTTCGACATCGAGCAGGCCCCATTTGCCATCGAGGGCGCGTTGGTAAGCGCGGCCATAGCCGCTGCTCCCACGATAGTTGACTTGGAGGTAGACGTAGCCGCGAGTGGTGAAGAACTGTGTGCGAGGATCGTAGCCATCCACGGCCTGGCCGGTGGGGCCGCCGTGGATCGCCACCACCGCTGGTGGTAGGCCGTCACCCTGATAGCTGCTCTCGACGGGCCTGTAGAGCAGGCCATAGACCTCTTGGCCGTCCTGGGCGTGCCAGCTGACGGGCTCGGGGGCAGAGAGTCCCTTTGGATCCAGCGTTTCGCTGCTGGAGCGTCGAATCACAGATGTTTTTTGTGTCCCTTTTTGTGTCCCCGCGTTGCCCTCGAAGAGCACGACGCGAGGGGGGACTCTTGCCGAGGAGGCGACCATGGCCACCTGGTTTGGCATCGTCTCGCTGGGGGTCAGCGCCGCGAGGTGGGTGTATTCTTCGAGGCCAGGGGCAGCGTGAACCTCGCCGCTCTCTATCTCGATGATCATCATGCGCACTTGCGCGTTTCGATGCTCGAGCGCGTAGAGCCGTTGGCCGTCAGAGGAGAAGCCAAAGGTCTTCATGCCCTGGACCCAGGCGGGCAAGCCGTATTCCGCCTCTCCAGTGGTGAGCTGGCGTGACGTTCCACTGCGTAACTCGCGCAGGTAGAGCTGTGAAAAGCCGCTCTCGTTGGAGACGTAGGCGAGATGGCGCCCATCCGGAGAAAAGAGCGGTTGAAAGATCGCTGTCTCTGTGTCGCCGACGATGAGCTGCGTGTCCTTGTTGACGCAGACGCCCTCTTCCAACGTGAGGCTGGCGAGCATCAGGCG
>JAFCZD010000553.1 GCA_019314525.1 Deltaproteobacteria bacterium | reverse complement strand
GTGCGTTTTTTTCCACTAATCATTGTTCGGCTGGATGAGTATGTCTATGATATTGCCTTCACTTTGCTACATTATCGCATGGCCCGTACAGTATCCATTAGCTATGATGTCGCATTCTTGCGGCATGCTCGATATTCCGACGCTGATAGCACCTGTGCCCCCACCCTTAGCGCATGACTGCACATCACGCGTTTCTCGACGTCAGGACATTTCTCGACTCGCAACAGAACGCGTGGGTTTATATGGCAACCACCATTCTGCCTCTGTGTTGGGCTTGTTGTTCCGGCCGAACGTGAACGAGTGGTGCTGGTTTGTCCTGGCGATGGCGTCGGTTTGGACCGCTGGAGCGCTCTATATTGCGCTGGAGTTCCTGTGCGACGTTGCTTCACAGGGTTTCCAACCACTGACGGATGAACCCGATCGTGCACCCTCAAATATACAACTGTTGCTCTTCTCCCAAAGGTTCTGCTCCAATGCGTAAGCGAGTTTTCATTAGTGCAGTCAGCAACGAGCTCCGCTGCTATCGCACGCTTGTGGAGCAATCGCTGCAGAAGCGCGAGATCGATCCTGAGTTCCAGGAAATCTTCAATCTCACGGATCGGCAGATCGTGGACAAGCTGAGTGAGCGCATCCGCGCCTGCGACGCAATGATCTGTCTGGTGGGTTTGGAGTACGGCGCGGAGCCCGCCGTCCTCGTGCCTGGTCTGGGCCGTCGATCGTTCACCCAGCTTGAGTACTTCTTCGCACGTAGGCAAGGTATTCCGGTGTACAGGCTGCTCACCACCCACGCCACGCCAGTGAACCATCCCAACACGGAGTCTGAGGAGCTTCGCTCGTTACAGAGCACATTTCGAGATGAGGTAACGCACGATCAGGACTGGCGGTCGTTTGATTCAATTGATCAGTTGCGGGCGGAGATTGCCGAGCTATGTTTCCAGTGGGAATCACACATGGCGCCGTCGGCAGCGTACTGGCCGTGCAAGCTGCCGAATCTATCAATCGGATCGCTGTTCAAGGGTCGCGATCACATGATGGAGGTGTTGCGGTCGAAACTGGCGGATTCGTTGGCTTTGCCGCTTGTCCTTTTCGGACTGGGCGGAGTCGGAAAGACGCGCCTCGCTTTGGAGTATGCCCATGGCCATGCTTCCAGTCATAGCGCGCTCCTGTTCGTCTCCGCCGACACACCCGAGACTCTCGAAACCGAGTTATCTGCCTTGGCGGCTCCAGAGGTGCTCGCACTTCCAGAATACAGGTCGTGCGCGCTGTCGGAGCAGATTGCGGCGGTCAAGCGGTGGCTATCGATGAATCCCGGATGGTTGCTGGTTATCGACAACGTCGACACAGATGCATCGGCGAAGGCGACGCAACTCATCTTGCCGCAACTGCGTGGCGGTCGAGTGCTGATCACCTCGCGTGTAGATCGTTGGGGTCCGGCCGTTGAGAGAATCGATGTGGACGTGCTGGACGGCGAAGCGTCAACGGCCTTCTTGCTCGAACGCACGGCGAAACGACGTGTTCGGATGCCCGATGAAGATCACGTCGCGGGTAAACTGGCCGACGATCTGCATGGCTTGCCACTGGGTTTGGAACAGGCGGGAGCCTACATCGAAGAAGAAGCCATCACCTTTCAAGAGTACCGCAGGCGAAGGAAGCAAAACGACGAAAACGTCCTTGAGTGGTTCGACGAACAACTCATGCAATACCCGCGCAGTGTGGCGGTCACTTGGCAGACCAGCGTGAGGCAATTGGGACCTCAAGGTCTCACGTTGCTTCGCTTGTGCTCGCTGTTGGGGCGAGCCGTCGTGCCTGTTGGTCTTTTCGAATGCAACGTCGCCAGCGCCGAGTTCACTGGCCTCGTTGAGCGTGCCAACAGGAATGGCGTACGTACGGAAGTCGACGGCCCTTCGACCTTCCGCGAGGCAAGAAAGCAACTGCTTCGTTACGCCCTCGCCCGCCTTGAGGACGGCCAGAAGCTTGCCATCCATCCTCTGGTACAGGAGGTGACGGCCAACCGAATCCCCGCGGACGAGCAGCACCTGCTCGTGGATGCTTTGCGCAAGTGGTTCGTCGCCTACGCCGGACATCCCGACCGACCGCCCCAAAGTAGCTCTAAGTGGAACCTGTTGCTGCTACACGCACAGGTAATCGATGCCCACCTCAAGCGGGACATGCCGGAGAATCGCGACTTTGACTTGTTAGACTTCATTGCCCGGGCTTACGCCAAGCGGGGCGCCTACAGCACTGCGACCAAGTACATGCACCAGAGCTTCGAACTGAAGACCGCCAAGCTAGGCCGGGATCACAAAGAAACACTTGCCTCGCAGGACTTCCTTGTGCATAAGCACTGGCGCAATGGTGATCTGGCGCAAGCTCTGACTCTTGCTCAGGCCCTTTTGCTACGTCAAACCCAAATCTATGGCACCGAAAACCAGAATGTGATCAATACCCGGCACAACATGGCTGATATTTACCTATCCAAGGGAGATCATCAGGAAGCCTGCAAGCAACTCCAGGAAGTGCTTTCGCTGTACGAGCGAATCCTACCTGCAGACCACATGCATACCTTGATCTGCCTAAACGACCTGGCCATCGCGATGACGTACTGCGGCGATTCGGAGCAGGGCAAGGAGACCTTGCTGCGGGCCCTGGCTGGACACGAGCGATCCGACACCATCAACACTGAGTCAGGGGCACGCGTGCTGGCGAACCTCGGGCTCGCGCTGAAGCTCAGACAGGCGTGGGCCGATGCGCTGTCCTATCTGAAGCGTGCCTGGGCAGTTCGCAAGGAGGTACTCGGCGCTGACCATCCGGACACGCTTGAAACGGTGTCCAACATCGCTGAACTGCACGACCGGCTGGATGAGCGTGAGGAAGCGGAACGTTTGTATCGTGATGTGTTGGCGCAGGCGGAGCGGGCGTTGGGGGCTACGCATAGCGTGACACTCGCCAGCGTTTCGGGTCTTGCCGTATTGCTGGAGAATCAGGGGGATCACGAAGCTGCCGAACCACTCTATCGTCGGGTGATCGAAGCTAAGGAAGGAACCCCCGAAGCGGAGAGCCCCGACTTCGTCATCGACTTGAACAACCATGCGGTGTACCTGCGGAAAATGAAACGCTTCGACGAGGCCATCGACTTCCTGCGTCGGGCCATCAGCATCGAAAATCGCCTTCTTCCGCCTCAGCATCCCAAACGTTCCCACCGGCGCAACAATCTGGCGATGGTGCTGATGCTGAGCGATCGTCTCGATGAATCAGCGAGCGCCAACAGCGAGGCATGGCAAATGAAGTGCACCGTCAGCGAAGGTGGGCACGACATGACCAGTGCCCGCATCCTGTTGACAAGCATCGCGCTGCAATGGCTCACGGGTTCGGACGCGACCATCTGCATCGGTCAGCTTCGCACGCTGCTGGAGAGGCCGGAGCTTCCCTGCTTGGGCAACATCAACCCAAACTGGGACGCCGCCGACATCATCGACAATCTGCGAATTAAGCTGGCCTCCGATCAGGCCGACCTGCTCGCGGCGCTGGTGGAATCGATGAACGACCGGACCAAAGTGACCGAGTTGGATCGTTTCGTCATCTGGTGCTCGCAGCCACCAGTCCAGCTTGACGCTCCCTGGCGTGGTTGAGGAGGTTTGTCTGGAGGGACCCGGGATTTCTCCAACCACATGAGCAGGATCGCCAAGCGCGTTCAGCGGCGAACCGGTTGCGGAGCTGAACCAAGCGTTGCAGGCGACGCTTGACAGCACGCCTGAAGGCGATCGTTATCGAAGGTTGTGATATCTGCTATATACCTCGAACCCATGCAATTCATAAAAAGGTTATAATATCGGTTAGATATCTTTATTTTCTACAATAAACGACAACTTAAAGTACGTTGATTAGATGTTAATTAG
>JAFCZD010000552.1 GCA_019314525.1 Deltaproteobacteria bacterium | reverse complement strand
CTATTCCCCGGGCTCCGGCATGTCGGGCAGGAAAGTGACCTGACCCGACTGGGTTAGTTCTGCCGGAATGAACTCTGCAACGAAATTCCCAGAGTCAGGTGAACCGATCAACTTCCCATCGAGGTTTGGGTAAGCAACGTCCACCCGTATGCGTTTGTCGAGGCTAAACGTTGAGTCCGTCAAGGGGACCTTGAACGCCCCTTCGGTTTTGGTTAATGACACGTCAGACCATGTAGATTCGGTTGCCTGTACCTGGAGGGACATAGAAAGCTTCGCGGAATCAAAACTCTCAGAGAGCACTGGCTGCACCACGTAGCCCGTACCTCTTTCCTTGTCGGGTAGAACCTCAATCGCACGAACGCGAATCAGCGACCCAACCCGAAAATACCAAGCTGTGCGAGGTATGACCTCCAGTTCGGGGTCCTCGTCTCCGATTGAAAAGATATACTCGGAATCCACCAAGGGCTCGCTCGGTGAAAAACTAAGCACGCTACCGCTTTGCGACCACTTTCCCGGCACAGGGGCTTTCCCCGGCAAGGAATTGAGAGTCCCACGACTCATCACCTTCTTCATAGCCTCGTCAAGCCCGCTGTCCCTTGGCACCACGAGCATCGAGATGCTTATGGTCGGAAAGACCGAGGTTTGAAGATACGCGGGATGTGAAATGTAAACTTTTGCCGCCGGTCCTGCAGCCGCGTCCTGAGCGGGCGCAACCTTATTGCCGCTGCATGCTATGAGCAATACGACGACCGACATCACAGAGAGTGTTCTAACAAAGCACGTCATAGACCTAGCCCCCTTTGTTACCTTCCTCTGCCCGGTCGGACATCCGTCAATAGGTGATCTCGTGCACTGGCGTCTATTCGACGAGCCTCAGAGCCCAAAAAACGCGCCACAGGCCAGGACGCCCGCATCGCAGGCACTGCAATCGAGTCTCTTCACGTCGAGGTAAAGTGGGAGTGACGTTGCATTGTAATAGCAAGTACATAACACCCTCTCGAGGGTGACCTTGCGACATCTGACAATCCCTGTCTCGCATGTGCTGCTGCAAACCTGGTCATTCAAGCCGCCCAGAGTGCACGTCCAGCTATTCGTCCGTGCACAGATCGAGTTAAGGGGACCGAGGTCGACCGTCGAGGTATCAACGGCCACCATGTCCTTGCTGACGCTCTCTTCAGAGACATCAGAAGGTGAGCCATCAAGGGTGACCTGTACGTCGACGTTCGCGTCGACGTTCAGAGTGACGTTTGTGTCCACGCCACAATCCGAGCTGTCGCTCATGCCATCTAGGGTCACCGCTCCCCGATCCGCGGCCGCTCCGCGCTCCAGCGTCACCGCTCCCCGATCCGCGATAGGCTGACTCGGTGCATAGGGGGCAAGTCGCTGACATCCCGCGAGGCTCAAAATAAGCCCCAACCCAAAGAGTAAGTGAGTATGAAAGGGTCGCGAACGCATCATGTCTATAGTGCCATGAAGACCGATTTAGGCCTAGATCACCATAGATTCGCGCTTTCGCGGGAATGACGGGCGGTGGCTTTTCACGGTGCGCATCGCCCTCGAGGGGCTCTTGGACTACGGCAGCCACACAGGGATGACGGCGCCTCCGCGCCCAGCGCCTTGCCCTGCCAGCTATCACGAGCGACCAGACCGTCGAGCACTGCGTCGAAGGCCTGCATCTTGTTGATCGTCCAGGCGGGGCCCAGGGTGAGATCGCGAGCGGCCTCCGCGGTCACGCGGTGGATCACCATCGTCGGCGGGAGCGCCTCGAGAAAGAGCGCCACACGCTCCACGTGCTCCTTGCATGAAAGCACGGGCAGCTCACCTGCGCTGTATGGCTCCGCAAGCGGCGTGCCTTTCAGCACGTGGAAGGCGTGCAGCTTCACGCCCCAGACGCCCAGATTCCGCAAGAGATCTGCCGTGCGTCTCTCCATCTCTTTCGTGGCGCCTGGGTAGCCAATGATCACATGCGCACACACCGCCAGGCCCCGCTCCTGCAACGCGTGCACGCCACGCTCGAAGCAGCTCACGTCGTGACCGCGCCCCATGGCTGCGAGCAGGGCATCGTCGGCGAGCTGTAGGCCCAACTCCACCCATACGTCTTTCTTTGCCGCCACCCGCTCCAGAAGTACGAGGGCGTCAACGTCGAGACAATCAGGGCGTGTGCCAAGGGCGAGGGCGACCACGTCCTTGTGCCGCAACGCGGGGCCGTAGATCGCCTCGAGCCGTTGGGCTGGTGCGTAGGTGGCGGTGTAGTCCTGGTAGTACGCCACGAAGCGCCGCGCCCCATGGCGCGCCTTGACGTACTCCATGCCTCGGATGAGCTGTTCGTCGATAGTATGGCCAGGCCGAAAGCTCATGGCCTCGAGGGCCTCGCTCGCACAGAATACGCAGCCCCCTGTGGCCAGCCTGCCGTCACGGTTGGGGCAGGTGAAGCCACCGCGCAGGCCGATCTTGTAGACGCGCTCGCCGTAGGTTTGACGCAGGACCGTCGACAGGCGGGTGAAGCGATGGGGTTCATCGTGGGGGCGCGACATGGCCGCACATTAGTCCCTCAGCTGAAGATTGCCAGCGCCGGCTCCCGGCACTACCTTGGCGCCGTGAGTGAACACAGCGATAAGACAGCAGCGGAAGCTTTCGTCGACCACTTCAAGATCCTGCCCAAGCGGGCCGATCGTGATTTGCTCGTCGCTTTGGGCGCGGCGTTCGCCACCCTGCCCTATGAAAACCTCACCAAGCTCATTCGCAAATACGAGACAGAGGCGGGGGGGGACAGGCGACGTCTACCCAACACCGTGGTGGGGGAGCATGTCGCGCTTGGCGCGGGCGGCACCTGTTTTGCCCTAACACGGCTCTTTTCGGCTGTCTTGGAGCGCTTTGGCTACACATCGCGTCCGGTGCTCTGCGATACACGGCATCGACAAGACCACCACTGCGCCTTGGTGGTCGATGACGAGCGTGGACCGCTCCTGCTCGACCCAGGCTATCTTCTCTCCGAGCCCATCCCCCTGCAGGAGGGCGCGCTCGATAAGCCAAACTCGCGCTTGGTGTGCGCAGGCGAAGGGGCCTTCGATCTGATCACCTATGGCGCCACCCGCTATCGGCTCAAGACGGCGGCGGTAGACGAGGCGCACTTCAACGCCGTCTGGCAAGCCTCCTTCGACTGGACGATGATGAACGATATCTACCTTTGCCGCGCTGAGGACAAAGGCTACGCCTATGTGCACGGGCATAAGGTGCGACTCAATCGTGGAGAGAGCAAAGAGACCCTCAATATTCGCGGCCATGAGGCGTCAGCGTTGGGTGATCGCTTTGGGCTCGATGGTGCGCTCGTGGGACAGGCTTATGCCCTCGTCGCCGCCGCGCGCGATGCCCGCAAGAAGGAGACACCATGAGCCAGGTGGGCCCTCGCGCTGAACCTCCGCCCGCGCTGGTGGTGCTCGGGTTGCTCTCGAGTGATGCCTCGTTCATCGACGAAGCAGCCCGGAGCTTCGGGGCTGAGTTCGGCGGCGTTGACCTCGGCGGCGTCAACCTTTGGGGCGAGCCTGTGCCCTTTGATCTCACGGACTATTATGCGCCCGAGATGGGTGAGCGCTTGCTGCGACGTTACTGCAGCTTTGCCAGGCTCATGCCCGCAGAGCAGCTCCCCGAGCTCAAGTGGCGAGCCTGGCAGATCGAGCAAGAGATTGAGCAGCGCGCTGCCGGGAAGGGTCGGCCCGTGAACCTCGACGTGGGCATGCTTGACTACAGCAAGGTCGTCCTGGCGTCTTTCAAACATGGGCCGCAGAAGATCTACCTCGGCCACAAGACCTGGGCTGACATGGTGCTCTCTTTCACCAAGGGTGCCTTTTCGCCCTTGCCTTGGACCTTTCCGGACCTGAAAGACGGTCGGCATCTGCCCTTCTTC
>JAFCZD010001038.1 GCA_019314525.1 Deltaproteobacteria bacterium | reverse complement strand
AGTGGCACTCCTGGAGGCAGCGCCTCCCTCCGAAACACCCTTGATTTTTCTCAAGTCGCACACCCCGTGATTCACTACTTCGGAATGCTCTCAGGCGGGACATGGGCCAACGTAAGGGTTGTTGTTACAACCGACCAGGCACCTACTACCGAAGGATTCATGGAAGGCTTCGCCCCATCGTGGACAGGCTACTTGGTAGATCTTGCTCATCTGTCTGGACACACGGGGGTCGACATCACGCTAGAACTCACCTCCGACACTGATGCAACGGCGAAGGTAGACATCGTCGAAGTTTGCGATGGCATCCTCTAAGTACAGCAAACCCAAAGAGCGCGCTCTTTGAGTTCATGAAAGCCAAGGCTCATCCACGCGCCAAGACGAAGTTGAATCGCGCCAGCTTCTCGTCCCCTGGTCGCGCTTCTAGCGCCATGATCAATGGGGGAAGGATCCACGGGTCGATAGCGTTGTAGGGGTCTCCCTCGAAGTAGAGTTGTGTGGTCAGCAGCGTGGTGTTGCTCCCAGCGACCTTCACATGGATATGTGCGGGTCGGTATTGAGCACCATTGAGGTAATGCCCTGGGATGATCGTCTCCAGTCGATAGCCTCCTTCTGACGCCGTGCGGATCTCGTCGTTGCCGGACCGGCATCCGCACCGGTGGCGGCGTGCGCGCGGCCAAGGGGTTGAAAATTAGGGCGGGAGGCTGTGGCACGTCGGCTGCGTTCCGTGGTGGCCGATGCCCGCGATCGCTTGTGCTCTGTCGACGTCAGCACGCCCCGCGAAGCGCCCCTACGCCCGGCGCCAGCCGGACAAGACGGTGCTCTACGAGCTGGTGCGCGAGCACCTCGAGAGCTTTTTGGAGGAGGGCCGACGCCGCAGCGCGCACGGCGAGGGCTATCCGGCGTATGTGGAGCGGACGTTTCGCAGCTTCTTGACCTGTGGCGTGATGGCGTGTGGCTGCGCAAAGCTGAGATGCGCCGAATGCGGTCATGAGATGTTCGTGGCGGTTCGTGGCGTTCTCATGCAAGGGTAGGGGGCTTTGCCCGAGCTGCCAGGCGCGGCGGATGAGTGAGACCGCGGCGACGCTGACGGATACGCTCTTGGCGATCGCGCCGTACCGACAGTGGGTGTTCACCTATCCCGTGCCCTTGCGCCTGCGGATGGCGCGCGACCCCAAGCTGCTGACGGCGGTCTTGCAGCGCAGCCTGCGCACGCTGGCCGCGTCCCAAAGGCGGCGGGCTCGGGCGCTTGGGTATCGCGACGCGCAGACCGCGGCCCTTTCGGCGCTGCAGCGTTTTGGCTCGGCCATCAACATCAACCCCCATCACCACGTCCTCGCGCCGGACGGCGTCTTTGTTCTCGACGACGACGGCTCGCTGCGCTTCGTCGAGCTCCCGCCGCCGAGCGACGACGAGGTGGAAAAGGTCGCTCGCGGGGTGATGCGCCGTGTGCGGAGGCTCTTGTCACGCATGGAGGATGACGACGCGGTGAGCGCCGACCAGGACGAAAGGGCGCTGTCGACGAGCTTGGTCGAGGCGCTCGCACCACGCCGCCAAGGACGCGCCCCGCCGAGACCCTCACCCCGCTGCGCGCAAATCGAAGGCTTCGGCGTGCACGCAAACGTCGCGGTGGGGCCGGAGAATCGAGATGGCCTGGAGCATCTGATCCGTTACGCGCTGCGCCCCGCGCTCGCTGCGAGCCGCCTGAAGCGTCTGCCCTCGGGCCGCATCCGCTACAAGCTACGCAAGCCCTGGCACGATGGATCGACGCATATCGAGTTCGAGCCGCTGATGTTGATGCGGCGGCTGGCACTTTTGATCCCGCCGCCGAGGCAGCATCAGCTGAGGTACCATGGCCTCTTTGCGCCAAACGCCAAGCACCGCAAGAAGCTCGCCGCGCTCTTGCCCTCCCCACAAAGGTGGCAATGGGCCGCTCTTTTGCGCCGAGTATTCAAAATTGACGTCGAGAGCTGCCCCAAGTGCGAGGGCACGTTGAAGCTCGTGGCGATGATCACCGAGACGGTGGCGCTGACGCGGCTCTTGACGCACCTCGGGCTGCCGACGAGTCCGCCGCAGATCGAGCCCGCGCGTCTTCCGCCTCAGATGGGATGGGACTTCGACGAGCTCGAGGGGGCGGCTGCGGTGGTAAGAAGGGCCACCGCGCGCGGACCACCGGATGTTCAGTGGCTCTGCTTACCGTCTGAGCGCTGACGTCGCTGCACGCTGACATGACCCTTCACCTGGGAGCCGGCAAGCCATCGAGAAGCATTCCAGCAACGTCACCACCTTCCGAGTTCCACTCGAGCGCTTGCCGGAGCTCGGGTATACTGGGGCCAGTATCGCGGATACGGTTTCTTTGACCTACGCTTCTTGGGCCTGCTGGCCTGGGCGACGGGTGCTGATGCGGAAGACCTATGTGGTCTCACCCACCGGGCATGACAGCAATGCGGGTACCATGGCCAAACCGTGGAAGAGCATCGCTAAGGCCAATGGGAGCCTGCTCCCCGGAGATACGGTACAGATTCGGGCGGGCACCTATCATGAGATGATCGCGCCGGCACGATCGGGCGTCGAAGGAAGAACGATTGTCTATGAGAATTTCCCAGGGGAGGTTCCGAAGGTGGTGGGAAATTCTGCCTTGGACGATGTTGCGACCCTCAACAGCAGGGCCTACATCGTGCTCAAAGGGCTCCATATGTACCACGCTAAGAGAGATAAGGTGGGTCAGTCGATGGTTGTATCGATCCTCTATGAAGGCGCTCACCACAATGTGGTCTTGAACTGCAACATTTCGAGTCCCGACAAGATCCCGCTCATGACAAAAAGAACAGAAGTTACCTATCGCGAAACGGGGATCGTTGTGGGCAGCAAGGCCCACCACAATCTTCTTCAGGGCAACACCATCGAGAACATGACGAAGATTGGAATCCATCTCACCAAGGCACCGCGATTTACGAGAATAATCGGCAATCGTGTGCTCAACCCCTATCAGGACTGCATTCACCATGGCAGCGGAAACGGGATCATCGTTGGCACGCTCATCGAGAACAATATCCTTGGGGGAAGCGTGATCTCCGATGGTGTGCAGTTCAACGCAAACTACGATGCGGCGGATCCAAAGGTGGATACGTCCAACCGGGGCACCATCATTCGAAACAACATAATTTATGGCCATGCAGAGAACGCTATCGACCTCAAGGGCACGTCCAATATCGTGGTTGACGGCAATATCATCTATGGGATCACCG
>JAFCZD010000551.1 GCA_019314525.1 Deltaproteobacteria bacterium | reverse complement strand
CGTAGAAGTTGACAGGTTTGAGCAGCGACCTTGGGTAGGCTAGCTGAACCAAACGCTCGTCGACGTCGCAAGCAAGACGCTCCGAGAGCAGGGCTGTGAGGTACCTACGGTCCTTCGTTCGCGGCCAGCCAGGCCTCGACGTCGACCTGAAAGATGGCCAGCTGCTTGTTGGCATCCAGAGCACGGTAAAAGATGCGACCGTTGCTAACCCGAGGGAAGAGCTCGTAGCCCATCTCGCTGGTGAGCTGATAGATCTTTCCTGTGGAGAGCACCTTGAAGTAGATGTCGCGGTTGACGCCATTACCGGTGGGTGTCTTGTCAACGGGCTCGTTGCGGTAGTCTTCCCACGCGACGATGTCGCCATCGATGCCTGGGTAGTGCTGCTTCGAGCTTTCTGTCTCCACGGGTGCACTCTTTTTGGTGTCGATGTCGTAGATGTAGATGTCACCGTTTTGGGGGCTGAGGTAGTTTCCTGGTGGGTCTTCGTTGCGGCCATCGGTCCAGACGATCTTCTTGCCAGAGATCCGCGGGATGTACTGCGCCGCTTCTTGCGGATCGATGAAGTAACGCTCTTCGGTCCGGACGTTGTAGAGCATGATGTTGGAAAAGCCGGTGTTGGGATTGTGGGTCTGGAATACGAGGTGCTCGCCGTCCATGGCGGGCCTGGATCCGATGCGGCTTGGTTCGGGCGCCACGCTTTCGAGGTCCTTTTGACCAAAGCGGTAGAGCAAGAGTTCCGGCCGGATGCAGGCATCCAGACCCATGTTAACGACGATACCAAAGGGTCCAGCCGCAACGTCGGAGGGAGTGCAGTGGTCCTTGGCCTGCTCGCGCAGCGCGCAGTAGTGGTCGACTTCGATATCGGTTGTCACGTCGTACGTGGCTAGGCTTCGGCTCCAGAGGGGCGTCGCATTGCCACCATAGTCCTAACTACAGGTATAGGCGATCAGGTCTCCATCCACCGCGAGTTCCACTTGGCATCCAAACCAATGCGTATCACTGTGCAGGCGCCATTGCTCACCGCTGCCGAGATTCACATAATGGACCTTCTTTGGTAGCGGGACCATCGTGGCTTTGGGATCCGCCCGCGTCCTTGACGCAAACGCGAGGACGTCCCCATCGACATCGTAACCCAGCTCGACGGATGCGTTGAAGGTGACCTGCTTACAACCTGGGCCACAAGCCTTTCCACCTTCGGGATAGGGAACGATCTTCACCGGGGTCAGCTTGCGCTCCACGGCGAGCTGGCAGTGTCTGCCTTCTGTCGGCGGCAACAGGTCGTGTGCTCCTGTGTCTCTCTCTGTTGCCCTGACGTCCTTTTCGCTCGCCAAATCCGCCTGATGTGCATCGGGCATGGCCGCATCTGTGGGAGACTCTGAGCCACACGAGCACCCGCTGCCCAGCGAAGAAACGCCGAGTAACGCACAAAGAAGAGTTGTTCGCCTGATCATCATCAGTCCCACGTCACATTGAGGTTTACGTCACTGAGGCTAGCATAGCCATGCACCATGATGTGGAGCCACTCGCTTGAAGCGGAAGCATGGTTGCAGGTCTCGTCGGAATTCCCGTAGTAAGGGCGGCAGTCGAAATCGCTGGTGGTGGGCGCGCTACCAAAACGAGTGTAAAGATCAGCATCGTTCGTGCCGGTGATGGATACACTGATATTCTTGGCGCTGCTCGCCACCGGTATGGCCAGGCGCCACTCTTGTCCCTGGGTGATGCTGGTGGCCGACTGAATGGGGGTCGACTCCCAACTCACATCCAGCGCGTAGTCACTTTGGGGCGACCAGCCACGTACCATCACATAGAGCGCTTGGTAGCCGCCCACGTTTTGAGCGTGGGTACACGTTTCATTCGAGCTGCCGTAGTAGGGGCGGCAGTCGAAGCTGCTCGTGGTGGGCGGGCTGCCGAAACGCGTATAGAGATCGGCGTCGTTGGTGCCAGTCATGGCCACCCGGATGCTGCGCGCCTGCGGGCCCACCAAGAAGGACATGTAGCGCTCTTGTCCTTGGGTGATGGTGCCGCTCGCACGTTCAGGATTGGCTCGGGTAGCCCGCGCCCAGCGCATGCCGTTGAAGCGAAACGAGCGATGTGCGCGCAACTCGTAGACTTCAGACGGTCTCGTACCCGGAAAGAGCACCAAGCTGCCGTCGAGCCTTGAGAGCCTCATCCCAGCCGCGGCCATGGGTGGGGGCGCTTTGGCAGAGGTGCCATCCGATAGGCGCAGCCATTTTCCGGTCGCTAGCGAAAACTTCCAGAGGTCGGCCACAGGTCCGGAGGCACTGATGCCACCAAAGAGATAGAGCATGCCCCTCCGCTCGTCGAGGGCCAGGGCCGCATGGGTTCTGGCAGAAGGGGCGCTGGGGGAACCAGTGTCGATGGCGCTCGGAGGATTGATGTGCTGGTCAACCAGGCTCGTGGGATCCAGCGCCATTTTGTAGAGGCCTGCTCTGTAGGATCCGTTTGCGTTCTTGCCACCGAAGATGTAGAGCCACCGACCATTGGAGGTGGGCTGGGCTCCGACATCTCGTCGCTTGAGCCACGATGCCTCGGTGGGCTGGGTGATCACCATCCATGTGTTGGCCTCGATGTCGTAGAAGGCAGGAGGTTCCGGCTGGTCGCTGGCATTGGTGCCAAAAAGCAACGCGAGTCGACCTGCCTTCAGATCGGTGACGAGGATGGCGCCATCTCGTCCTAGAGGATTTGCCAAAGCGACGGCACCAGATTGAGTGAGGCCCTGGGCCATTTGGTAGAAGGTCGCCCCCGTGCTCGCGAAGCCTTTGCCGAGACGCCATTCAAGCAAGGCTGGCTGCATCTGGTCTATGGTCAGCAACTGTAGCTTACCCTCTTCCACCACGCCGACCCAGACTCCGCTTGATCGGGCCCCAGTGGCATCGAGGCCACCCACCGCAAAGACGAAGGGGCCGTCTTGAGACACCGCCGCCCCCACGGTGGGCCACACAGACGTGTTGGTTCTTTGGCTGGATATTGCTGGTACAAAAGCGTAAGTCGATACATCCAAGGGCGTCGCCAAAAGCCCGACTTGGGCGTCGTAGGCGGTGGTGGTTCCAAAAAGGTAGGTTTCGTCGAGAGCGGTTTCCGGTGGCTGTGGTGCGAGCAGCAGGCTCGCCGCTTTTTCGCCAACGGCGAAAAAGCGCCAGGGGTCGATCTGAAGGGGCATGATCCAACGATGTGGGGGCAAGGCATAGCGTGGCCGATTGAAGATGATCTCTTCGCTTTGCTCGAAATCCTGGACCGCTGTGTACATCCCGTTGATTAGAATACCGTCTTCCTCTACGTCTTTGGGCGTGAGCCACATCCTGACGCTGACGCGCTCGGGAGCCTGCGCTGGGTTGTATTGCGTTTCGCTGGGATGGGGGTAATCCTGTTGCTTCCAGGCCCAGTCCACATACTGGGTTCGGGCAGCGCTTGCCCAAAAGCGTTCGGCGTCGCCAGCTTTGCATCCCCATTCCTCACCCGTCGAGCACTGGCTGCTGGGTGTTCCGAAAACCCGCTGGAACGTGCGGTTGGGGATGGGGGTCGCGCAATCATTGAACCAGGGGTCTTCGTCGGGGGTATTGGTCGCTGGACACACGGCGGGATCCCCCAGCGCGACGGTCTCTCCAGGAATGCGCCAGGTATAGTCGAGCCAACCCACGCTTTTCAGCGTGCGACGAGCTTTTCGGGGCGCTGGAGGACTTTTCAGCGTGGCGGCGGAGCTTTTTCCCAGACGAAAAGAGCTTTTTGCGATGGTGCCACGGCTTCTTGCGACGGTGCCCTGGTGGCAAAGGCCCCTTGGGTTACCCACCGAGATACCCACCGAGATAGCCGATCTTCCAGCGGAAGGACCCTACCCCTGCCACGTATTTCAGATTGATGTGCCCGGTTCGGGCGTGTAGAGAGAGACTCGTCGAGGAGCAGATGATGCTGCATGTTGTGGCTAAGAGATGGATAATACTGACGGTTGTGCTTTGGTCCGGGACTGCGATGGGCAAAACCAAGCTCGCGGTGATGACCATCGTCGACGCCCAAAAACAGCTTTCTCCCGCGTTGATCGACAGCCTCACGGACACCCTGCGCACTCGGATTGCCCAGGGGTCTCGCTATATCGTCATCGATAAGTCGCGCCACGCGCAGGCTTTACGGCAGCTGGTCAAAGACCATAAGAAGCAGAGCTACAAGAATTGTTATGACTCCTCCTGTCAGATCCCCTTGGGGCGCGCTCTCTCAGCGGACACCTTGTTGCGCACCAAGCTTTCACGGGTCGGATCCAAGTTGGTGCTCAACGCTGAGCTGGTAGATTTGGCCAAAGAAGCCGTGGTGGGAGCGGCTCAGGCTTCGGTGAAGGCTGGCGCTGGTGAGCGTCGCGATGACCAACTGCTCGCTGCGGTCCAAGGCTTGGCCAGTCAGCTGGATAGCAAGGGTCGCGTTGCGTCCGCACCCGCACCCGCACCCTCACCCTCACCCTCAGGATCCCTTGAGCCCTCTGAGCTTTCCGAGGGCCCAGGGTCTGAAGGCCCAGGGTTTGAGGGCTCTGAGGGCTCTGAGCGGCCAGGGTCGCTGACCATCGAAGAAGAGAAAGCAAAAAAGGCAGAAGTGAGTGACAGAGCTCGACGCAGCGCCAGAGCACAACCCCGCTTCGCACACAGGCGTCAGGTTCAGGTCTCTCGCTCCCGGGCGCTGCGTGTGAGCTATGGTCTGGGCTTACTCGGGGCGGGCGCGTTGAGCGTGGTGTATGGCGCGGCGATTCTGTTCACCAAGGTGCCCGACTCGATTACGGCGGCTGAGCAAGCCTCTTCGGTGGCGGCCTTGGAGTCTGCCGCTGATGAGGCAGCCAC
>JAFCZD010000132.1 GCA_019314525.1 Deltaproteobacteria bacterium | reverse complement strand
GGGTTCCCATGCAACGCCAAGCCGTTTCGCGCTATGCTCCGCCACCATGAGACGCACAAAAATCCTCTGCACCCTTGGCCCCACCTCCAATGACGAAGAGACCCTCGAAGCGCTGATCCGCGCCGGCATGAACGCCGCACGGCTCAACTTCTCCCATGGCGATCACGAGGGCCACCGCCGCACCTTCGCCCTCGTCCGCAAGGTGTCAGCCAAGCTCAAGCAACCTGTGGCGATCCTCCAGGATCTGCAGGGGCCAAAGATCCGTGTGGGCGAGCTTACGAATGGAGAGCTCATGCTTGAGCGCGGTAGCGAGGTGGTGCTCGTGGCGGGCCTCGACGCGGAGCCTGGGCGGATCCCGTGCAGCTATGAAGCCATCGCTGAGGACGTGGCGGTGGGGGATCCGATCCTCCTTGACGACGGACGACTTGGCCTCGAAGTGCTCGCGGTGGAGGACCGCTGTGTGCGATGCCGGGTGGACGTGGGCGGCTTGCTCACGGATCACAAGGGCATCAACCTCCCTGGGGTCGCGCTATCAACCCCCGCGCTCACGGAAAAGGACCGCCACGATCTCGAACTGGGCCTCGAGCTCGGCGTGGACTATGTCGCCCTCTCCTTCGTGCGTAGCGCCGAGGACGTTAAAGCCGCAAAAGCGCTCTGCGGAGAGATCCCGCTCATCGCCAAAATTGAAAAGCCGGAGGCCATCGACTGCATCGACGCCATCTTGGAGCACACCGATGGCGTGATGGTCGCCCGCGGGGACCTGGGCGTAGAGATGGGACCTGAACGCGTGCCCATGCTCCAGAAGATGCTGATCGAAAAAGCCAATGCCCGTGGGCAGCTGGTGATTACCGCCACTGAAATGCTCGACTCCATGCGGCACAGCCCGCGCCCCACGCGAGCCGAGGCTTCTGATGTGGCCAACGCGGTGCTTGACGGAACAGACGCGGTGATGCTCTCGGGTGAAACGGCCAAGGGCGACTACCCAGTGGAGAGCGTCCGCACCATGCACCGCATCGTCTGCGCCACTGAAGAGTCCGCGCGCTATCGCAAACAAGCCCAACCGAGCTCGCTTCACCTCAGACAGACCAGCGCCGCGGTGGCCCGCGCCGCAGTGGTAGCCGCCGCCGAAATCGACGCCCGAGCGATCCTTTGTCACATGGAGCGCGACACCATCGCCATGATCGTCTCGGAATATCGACCTGAGGTCCCTCTCGCCGCCTGTACCCGTCGTGAAACGCTCTACTGGCGCCTGGCGCTCCATTGGGGGGTGATCCCGCTCTTGCTCCCCTCGAGCCCCAGGACAACGGATGAGGCCATGGCGCTCATCGTCGGTGCGGCAAAACAGGCCAAACTGGTAGAGGACGGCGACCAGGTGGTGGTCGTCGCAGGCCGAAGGCTACTGGGAGAGTCCGACGCACTCCAGGTGTTGAGAGTTTGAAGAAAAAAGCTCTATCTGAGGCTTGACAGCCTCCTCTTCCCGACTAATATCGCGCCACATAGATCGCGACTTTGGTTGCGATCGTGCGAGGGTGGCGGAATTGGTAGACGCACTAGCTTGAGGGGCTAGCGGGGCGACCTGTGGGGGTTCGAATCCCCCTCCTCGCATGAACGACACTTTCGTTGTCAAAACTCAACTCATCATTGTCGCTGCTGGCTTCGCTCCTTTATGGAGTCCTCACCCTTGTCGCGCTCGCCTGGGCGTGGTGGAGCGGCCGCCCTAACCTACTCTGGCTACCAGAGACGACAGGGGCCATGCATGTGATCAGCGCTGTGATGGGTTTGGCGCTGGGCCTCGTGGTGGCAGCTGCCACCCACCTTGCTGCGCGCATGGCCTGGCTTGATCGCCTCTCGAGCTTCTTCGCCTCCACCCTTGGCCCCATAGGCTGGCGCCCAGCCTTTCAGTTAGCCCTGCTATCTTCCATCGGCGAAGAGATCTTCTTTCGTGGTGCGATGCAGCCCGCCTTGGGGCTTTGGCTTACGACCCTCATTTTTGGAGCGCTTCACCTGCCGCCACGGCTTTCTCTGGCCAGTTGGACACTGCTGGCCACCATCCTGGGCCTCGCCTTCGGCCTGCTCATGGAACAGACGGGATCGATTTCGGGACCGATCCTCGCCCATTTCACCATCAACTTCTTGAATTTGCGTCTCGTCGGCCGCAAAGGAGAGGCGCTCCAGGCCCCGCCGCAAAGGACTGGAACGATTAAGGTGTCAAAAAGATCGTGAACGGGGAAAGAAAGGCCACACTCCACCGTAAAGTCAGTGGGCTCTTGCTTCTGGTGAGCGAAGAGCCAACGCTCAAGTTGAGCTAATCAAGCAAGAGTCGTATACTATTTATGTTTTCTCCCATGCGCTCCAAAGAAAAAAAGCCTAACTCTCGCGCCCCAGGCGTGGGGCGGGAAAACGATCCCGCCTACATTAGCGGCTATGAGCCGACACGATCGGTGCGCCTTGGCGATGAGCCTGGTTTGGCCCATCAAGCCACAGAGGCTGTCCACCTTTCGGGCTTGGAGGCAACGGAAGCTGTTCATCTCGACTTGGTGGGTGGCCTGGACGAGGTGCAAACCGAGCCCACCTCGCAAAGCGCTAGCGGTGGGCAAGGCCCTCCCCACAGTGAGGGGGAAAGCAAGACCTCAACCAGCGACTCCAGCTTCTCCGTTCCGCTCCATGTCGATCACGCCGCCTTCAGCCTCCCTGCATCCGTGCCCGCATCAACGCCCTCCTCAGTGTCACCTTCTGCACCTGTCTCCCCCTCTGTGCAGGCTCGACCCACGACGTCTCAGGAACGCTCATCTGGCGCGGTGCAACACACCTCTCATCTCCGCGCGCCCTCCAGTAAGCCCCAGGGAACGGAACCCGATCGCCAACGCCGCAAGAACCCGAGGGAACGTCACGATCCCAACATCGGACGCCAGCTTGGGTCCTATCGCCTGCTCTCATTGCTTGGGGCCGGAGGCATGGGCCAGGTCTACAAGGCCGAACATGTGATGCTGGGGCGCAAAGTGGCGCTCAAGCTCCTACGTCCAGAGTACGCAGTGAAGCGCGACGCGGTGCACCGCTTCTTCCAAGAGGCCCGAGCGGTCAACGCCATTGGTCACGAGAATATCGTCGACATCACCGACTACGTCGAGCTCGAGACGGGCGAAACCTTCTTCATCATGGAGCTGCTCGAGGGGCAGGACCTGGGTGATCTGCTGCGGGACTCAGAAGAGCCCATCTCCTTGCACCATGCGATGCATATCGCGTTGGCCGTATGCGAAGCGCTGCACGCCGCGCATCAGACCGAGATCATCCATCGCGATCTCAAGCCTGATAATATCTTCATCGTCACCGACGCACGACGATTGAATTTCGTCAAGCTGCTCGACTTTGGCGTCGCCAAGCTGCAAGGAGAGGCATCAGGACAAGCCAGCTACCAGACCGTCGCTGGTTCAGTCATCGGGACACCAGCCTATATGTCCCCTGAGCAGGCCTCAGGCCTCCCCGTTGATTGTCGCACCGACATCTACTCCTTGGGCGCGATCCTCTACGAAATGTTCACTGGGAGACCCGTCTTCAATGCGAAATCCTTCGGTGAGTTTGTCGTCAAGCACATGAACGACCAGCCGATCCCCCCCCGGGATCTGAAGGGTGCCCCAAAGATCCCCATCGCCCTTGAGCAGGTCATCCTGCGCTGTCTGGAAAAGGACCCCGCCGACCGCTATCCAACGGTGGAAGCCCTGCGTGAAGACCTCGCCCGAGCCACGGCCACAGTAGAGACATCCCTGCGTTTGGCCGAAGCCCCCCGCGAGCGCCGACATCGCTGGGTGGCCATCCCCGTGGCCCTCGGGCTCTTCGCCCTCGCCGCTGTGGCTTTTCTCATCGCCTCTGGCATCTGGGGAGGTGGAGGGGGCACCGCCGATCAGAGCACCACCCCTTCCGTCTCTCTTGCAGCCCCAGCTGATGACCTCTCTCCAACTTCAGCCGAGACACCAAAGCACGATCCCAAATCCCCACCAATGGTTTCGTTGCACACACGCCCTGCGGGGGCCGAGGTCTTCAAGAAGGGGTCGAGCCAACTGGTGGGAAAAACTCCCTTCAAGGTTCGAGCCGACAAGCTTGGGCGAGCACGTCAGCGCGTCACGCTGGTCTTCAAGCTCCCTGGGCACCAAGAGTTGGAAAAGACCCTCACCCTCGATGATGAGCAAGACGTGATCAACATCGATGGGGCTCTCGAGCCCCTCCCTGCACCCAATCCCAAAAGGATCAGACGAGCCAAGGTGAAGGTGAAGCGACACATCAAGCGCAATGTCCGCAAGAAGCGACCTCCAACGAAGAGAACAACTGTACCCACAAAAAAAGTGGGAAAGACCGATCAGGTGGACCCCTTCGCACCCTAGCGGTATCATTCCGCAAAGGGAGAAACCTTGATGCAAAGCCATCCACCCCACCACGTGATTGGACGTTGGGGGCTCATTCTTGCGCTGGTAGCCATCCTGCCACTGGCCGTTGGTGCGCGCCCTGCCAACGCCCAATCACGCAAACAACGGCTCCAGCAGGCGAAGAAGCACTACAAGAGTGGCAAGGCAGCTTTTGAGCTGGGACGGTTCCAGAAGGCTCTAGGCTCCTATGAGGAGGCCTACCGTATCGCCGCCCTGCCGGGACTACTCTTCAATATCGGTCAATGTTATCGCAACCTTGGCGAGTTAGAGAAAGCATCCTTCTCCTTCAAGCTCTACCTCCGAAAGCTGCCCAACGCCCGAAACCGTGTCGCCGTTCAACGCCTCCTCGCAGAGCTCGACCAGCAGCTGGTGGCCCAGCAGGAGCAGCAGCGTCAAGAGAAGGAACTCCGCGCACAACAGGAACAGGAGCAGAGAGAGCGCGAACAACGAGAACGGGACGCTGCGCTCCAGCGGAAAATGCTGGAGCACCCACCACAAGCGCCCCTCCCCCCGAAACCGATCTATCAGAAATGGTGGTTTTGGACGCTCATCGGCGTCGCTGCAAGTGGTGCCGCCGCGGGAATCTACTTCGGAACCCAAGGTGGCAACGATTTGCCTTCGTCGCCCTTCCCAACGCTGGAGGTGTCCAGATGAGCATCCGGATGCTGAACATCGGGATCCTCTTAGCAGGGTTGTTTGGCGGCGGCTGCGCCGAGGACACCACCCTGCTGGTGAACATCCAGGCGCTGCCTGGAGTGCATGATGAAGAAGGATCTGCCCCTGTAGACCTCTTGGTGACCTTTCAGAGCCAGAAGGCCCCTGCACCTCAACAACATATCCTCAGCGCCAAGGGGAACTTCTATACAGATGTCGCGTTAGAGCAAACTCGGTTCGTGGTGCTCGCCAACGAGCATGGGGGCCCTGTGAGCCTCACGGCAGAGGCGCGGGGGAAAGCCCAACGGCCTGTGGGTTTTGGGGTCACCACCGCCATGCTCGCTGAGGGCGAGATGACGGAGAGCGAGATGCTGCTCTATCCCAGCGACATGCAGGTCAACACCCAATACGCCAACACCCAGGTCTTGACGTTGGGTTTTCCCGGCCGTCAGGTGGCGAGTGATCAGCGCGGAAACTTCATCGCGTTGTGGAGAGAGATCGAACCATGCAATGAAAGCGGCGGCACCCGCTGTGACATCTTTGGGCGACTCTATGACTCACGCGCCATTCCCCGCGTGAATGGTGCCTTCGGGAACGCCGATCAATTTGTCGTCAACCCCAACACCGTCTTCTATGGGCACCCCACCGTGGCGATGCAACCCGACGGTAGCTACCTGGTAGCTTGGATCCAGGGGTTCTCCGATCGAAGCATCATCTCCATCCGCAGCTTTATGCCCGATGGAACCCTTGACGCCAATATGTCAGCCTCCGAGATCACCCTGAGCACCGACGTTGCTGACGTCGAGGTCGCCAACCCCGACGTGGCAGCGCTGCCCAATGGCAACTACTTCGTCGCCTGGGTCGAGACCATGGGCCCCGGTGTGGCAGAGGTTCGCTCGCGGATCGTGACCCGTGCGGGCACCCCCGCTGACGGTGCAGCGGACCCCGCCACCGCCGCTCGGCTCGACCCTATCCCCGCCTGGCTCGCAAACGACAAATACTACGTGGATATCATCGGCGTCGGTGTGGCCGCGGGGCCCGAGGGTGGTGCCATGGTGGCGTGGTCTCCTCCCTGTGACACGGGCGCTGGCTGCTGGGACCTGCGAGCACGCGCCTACGTGCACGGCACGGGCTATAGCACGGTGCACAACACCTCCAGCACAGGCTCCACAGGCTATTTCGATCTCGCCAGCTTGCCCTATGGCTATGCGCTCACATGGGGCGACAAGGTATCATCTGATCCCAATGAGGGTATGGACATCATCCTGCGGCGCTTTGGCCGCGAGGGGAACGCCCTCGACGAAGACGGCGTCGTGATCAATACCAGCCGGGCTGCCAATCAGGACCGCCCCTCCCTCGCGCTGCATCGCAATGGCACGATGCTCGTCGCCTGGTACACTGGTGATGAAAACCAAGACCCTGAGGGTGGCATCCGCGCCCGGCGGCTGATGGCCAACGGCCTCCCCGTGGGCCAGGATTTCGGCGCCAATACCACCACCACAGGGCTACAGAGCAGCCCCTCTCTCGAAGCAGGCGCTAACAACTCCTTCATCATGCTCTTCGAGGACGAGAGCGCCGTGGGTCCTGACAAGCTCTCCTCCGGCATCCGTTTGCGCTTGCTCTACCCAGACTACGAGCCTCGAGATAAGCAGGTGGGCTCCCTCTGCACCGCAGGTGAGTGTCAAAGCGGGCACCATTGCATGGCGCTGGCCATCGAGGGGCGCGCAGGCAATGAGCTGCGCTGCGTCAACGAATGCGACGTAATCGAGGCGTCATGCCCCAACGGTGGGCGCTGTCTGCAGCTCCCCGACCTATCGAAGTATGTCTGCGTCTACAACACCCTTTGACGCTGAAGACCAACTGAAGACGACTCAAGGCTGCAAGACCAGCGAGCTTGGCGAAAAGAGTTCGTGAAGCTGGAGGGTGCCTTTTAGGGACGTCACTTGCGGCTTGACGTCACGCGCCCATGCAGCGCGGGTGATGAGCACCAGCTCACGCTTGGAGCCGCGCGCTGCTAGCGCAACCAGGACGTTGGGTCGCCCAGCCACTGCCACTGCCACGGGAGACCATTTTCCAGGAAGAAGAGTGGTGACTTTGCCACCACTCACACGAAAGACGAGCCCCTCCGCTGAAGGGGACGCTTTGCTCATCAGAGCCGCGCTCCCTGCCGTAAGATAAAGGGATGAGCGGGCCACCTGAGCGCGAATCGCCGTGCCAGCCGGCGTGGGATCGCCCGCCCCTACAGCTACCGCCACAGGCACAAAACCCTCTCGCAACACCACACGCTTCGGCTCCCCCACCACAGCGCCCTCGACAACAGTGAAGGCCAACACCTCTGCCACCTGATGCCCAGCGTTGATAGATCCTGCAGTGTCGCCCGCCACCGCCCAGAGGGTGCGCCCGTCTCTGGCGAAACGCAGGGCGCGTACCCGTGGAAGCTTCGCCTCAGAGAGGATCTCACGCAGCTCTGGTTGCGGAAGGGTCCTCGGATCGCGGAGATCAAGGAGCAGGAGTTGGTTGCTCGCCATCAACAAGACAGCCAGCGTGCGCCCGTCGGGGGAGAGCGCTGCGCTCTCCATGCGCTTGTCCAGAAGCGCGCGCGGCAGGGCGAGGGGTTTGTAAAACGAGGGCTGACGAGACCGCTGCGCATCGACCACCACCAGATGGGAGTCCGTAACGATAGCCAGACGTCCACTCCGGCTGGCAGCAGCGGTCTGGAGCTGCTTTCCAGGAAGGTCGTCGCTGCCCACCACGCGCAGGGGGCCAATCATCTCGACAGATTGGATCGCCAGCTTTCCTCCGGTGATGGCGAAGGCGACAGCACCGTCCTTGGAGGGCAACAATTGCTTCACCTTGGGCAGCTCTAACGTCGCCCCCAGGGTTGGAACTCCGTCGAGCGCCAGGGAAAAACGCTGCACCGCAGCACCTGTACTCACCAAACCACGTCGATCTACCTTGAGCTTCTTCTGAGTTCGTCCGCGGCGGGTGCTGACCTCGAGCACAACACTGCCAGCTGGCACTCCCCTAGGCACGCGAACGACAACGCCGCCACCCGTAACGTGGGAGAGCACGTCACAGGGCTCGCCACCAAGGGCCAGCGCTGGTTGCTTGCCGAAGTTATCACCGTAAACAAGCAAGAGCTCACCCACGACAAAACGTCCATCGCTATCCTTGGTGGAGACCTCACCGCTTCGTGGCAACGTGAGCTCTCCGAGATCGACCACTCGAAGAATCTGCGGACTTCCGCTCGCGCGAGCGACCTCACGTACGGGGGTGAGCTGTGGCTTGCCTGTTGCGCAGGCCACCGCGAAGATCGGAACCGCTAGGAACAAGAACCTGAAACGAACCATGCCAAACCCTCCTCGAACGCCACCAGCCTACTGCGTCCGCCTTGAGGGCTCCAGTGCGATTTGTGGATCCATGAGGGTATTCGGATGTCCTAGGGTGTTGAGGCGCCGCCCTGGCAAGGCGCTCCGACGCCGGAATACGAGGAGTATTTCAAGGAGGTGCAACACCGCTAGGGCGGATGGATCGACGCCCTAGAGGCGACGATAGATGCCTACGACGACACCCAGCAACTCCAAGGCACGCGCATCCGTCGCCTCCACGATGATGGGCTCCATCTGGGCGTTGGCTGGCTGAAGACGTACCCGACCATCCTCTGGGTAGTAGCGCTTGACGGTGGCCTCGTCTTCGAGCATTGCCACGACTGTCTCGCCCCTTCGTGCCGTGGGCTGCTTGCGCACAAAGACGTAGTCGCCGTCGAAGATACCGTCTTCGATCATGGACTCACCTTTGATGCGCAGCGCGAAGTCGGCACCTGCGCCCAAGAGCGAGCGATCGATACGAAGCTGCTCTTCGACGTTTTCCACGGCCAGCAATGGCTCCCCTGCGGCCACCGCACCCACCAAGGGCACACTGATGGTCGTCCCGGTCCCCTTCGCAGGCTGGATCGCCCGGGACTTGAGGTTTTGACGGGTGAGATAGCCCTTGCGTTCCAGCGCCTTGAGGTGATCGTTCACCCCATTGGTGCTTCGGATCCCCATGGCTTCGCCGATCTCACGCATCGTGGGCGGATAACCGCGCTCCTCGATGCACTCCTGGATGAAGTCTAGCACCTGCTGTTGGCGCTTTGTGAGCTTCGGCCTCTCTGTGTACTTGGAGTGCTCCATGAGACATGCCCCGTAATTTACTGAACAAAGATTTAGTACACTGAACAGATGTTTCCGTCAAGATATTGCCATGAATATTTTGCGTTCATGGGCGGTCTTTCCTGCCTGGACATTCGCGGCGTAAGTCACGAACCAAAGAGCAGGTCTGGGCAGAAGAACACGTCGCATTATTGCGTGAATGGGGTGACGTGGCCCATGATAGAGCTGAAAACAAGGGGGTCGAATGCACGTTCAGAGAGTGAATCATCAGCCGCTGCGGCCCATGGCCACCATCAGCTTGGTCGTGATGTTGCTCTTCGCGGGGTGGGCCGAGACGGCGTCGGCCGAGAAACCAGGGCCAACCTATCGCCGCCATCGGTCACGCATTGTCTGGCAACCCCAGGCCTTCGAGAGTTTCTCCACGGAAAAGGAGTTCTCGAAAATTATCGCCAAGGCTCGTCGCAGCAAAGTGCTCAAACGCGACGCCAAAGGCCTGTGGCCTTTTCACTTCATTGCGTTTTTGAAGTCCAAGCCACGTGCCACCAAGCTCACCCTCGTATGGTACCGACTCAACAAGAAGCGTGAGCAAGTGGACTTCACAGAGTTCACGGTGCCAGCAGATGGCTTGACGCTGCAGGCACAATTGATGCTCAAGCCGCTCATGGGCTTCAAGAGCGGCGATCGCCTCGAGGCCCGGGTCACGCGCTTGGTGGGTGGGCGAGAGAAGGTCTACGCCTCGTGCCGGATCACTCTCAAATAAAACACGTTGGACAGATCGTCGCGAGCGCTCTCTTGCTGTCGGCCGCTGTGCTCCTAGCCGCGGCAGGAGACGCCGACCCACGGAAAACAACGCCAACGCCAAGGTCGACACTCCAGCTCATTCGAGCCCTTGCCCAAGGAGACCATGCCCAGCATGAGCGCGTGGCCCTGGCGGTGGGTGAAGGGGGGCTCGTAGGAGCCCTGCGCGCGAACCAAAACCATCGCGCCTTGACCCTCGCTGCCATCGCCGTAGCGCCCGCCGCGCGCAAGAGCTGGACCCTGCTCCCATCGCTCGTGAGGCTGCTCTCGCACGCCACAGATCGCAGCCTTGCCGTGGCCGCCGGGCAGGCTGCCTTGGGCATCGCCGAGGACCTACGGCCACGGCAGCTTGCCCGCCATGACGAGCCTCGGCAGGCCCTGGTGCCTCTGACAAGGAGACTGCTCCAATTCGCCCGCGACCCACAGCGCTCCATTGACCTCCGCGTCACCGCGATCATGATCGCCGCACAGATTTTCGCCCAACTCGACCTCGAGGCACCCGCGCCCGTGGGTGCGCTCTTGGTGGACTCCGAGCCCGCCATACGACGGGCGGCCCTCGAAGCCGCAGCCGCTCATCCTGATGCGCGATTACTCTTCGTGCGCCTGCTCAAAGAAGACAAGGATGCGCGTGTACGCTGCGCCGCAGCGGCAAATTTCTGCGCGACGCTGCCATCGAAGCAGGCAGACGCGCGCCGTCTCCTCGCGGATCTCTTGCTGCGCGCGCGCCTGCGAAAGATCGCCAGGAGCGAGCACGGCCCCCTGGACGAGCTGCGAGACATCGCCCGCTGCCTGGAAGTCTTCGCCCCTCGAGAGGCGCGTCAGCTGATTCAGCGCCTAAAACAGCCCTAAGTCAGCGGGTCGCCAGCGCGCCTGCAGGTCTCACCTGCTATCCTTTGCTCATGAGCCCCACGCGCGGCGAGCAGGGAGAGCATCCCCCTGGCAGGGTGGCTCCTCGACCGCCCGAGCCGACAGGTTCCCATGGCGATGGAACTCGAACTCATCACCAAACAGGCAGAACCAGCCCCTCCCCCCATCGAACACAAACTGAGGCTCGCGAAGTCACGTAAGATTCCGCCCAAAAAGGTGAACTCTCGAGCACAACTCCAACCCACCGCTCCCCTCCCCCCACAGTTGAAGATGGTGGAGCTCACCACCCCCCAGGCAAAGCGCCCCCCCGATAAGGCCCACTACCTCTCACAGAGAGACCGCCGGGTCGCGCAAGAGACGCGGGCCAGGCGGGCAACCCTCGAGCGCCCCCCTAAGAAAAAGGCAGCCCACAAGGAACGACGAATGCGGAAGGTGCGCCACCATCCACTGCTGCCCATGCGCCAAGCCAAGCTCGCCACGACCCCCCACGGAAAACTCCCGGACCTGCGTTTTCGGCCCAAAGACCATCAGCGCGTCTTCCCACGGCAAAACAAGCGAGCGCGAGAGCAGGCGCGACTGGACCCTTCGCCCCGCCGCAAGGGACGCATCGCTCGCAAGTGGCGCCCTATGCGCGCGGCCCTCGAAAACTTCGTGCCCGAGGTTCGCCCTGGCAACCAGACCGCCCTCAACACCCGCGCTAACCCCTTCGCCAAATACATCGCGCGCATGCACCGCAGGATTCACCCGCTATGGGGCTGGGGCTTCCTCGTGGACCTGGACAAGAAAGGCGACGCCAACCCGCTCAACCAGATGAAGCTGCGAGTGACCATGGAGATCGCCGTCAACCCCAACGGCTCATTGGCCAGGGTCATCATCGTCCGTCCCAGCGGTGAACTCACCTTTGATGTTGCCGCGCTGAATACGGTCTTCACCGCGGGCCCTTACCCGCGCACCCCCAAAGCGATCCGCTCGGCCAACAAGAAGGTTTATCTGCATTGGACGTTTCACCGCAATCACCGCCAATGCGGCACATTCAACGTCGACCCCTACATTCTCACCACCCCTCCAGAGGGTGAGGTTGATGGACAGAACGTGACCCTGGCTCCACGCCCAATGCACAACCTGCGTCGGCTCAACCGCAAGACGACAACTCGCCGGGGCTGGATGCGTCTGGCGCCTCGGGCACCCCAGCGCACAGGGCACCTAGCCCATGCGGCCGCCGCCAAGCTGGTTTCTCCCGCAGACCCAGCCGCCAAACGTCTCCTCCACAACTTCACGCGCGCGTTCCGTCGCGGAGATAGCAAGGGGATGGCGCGTCACTCCTCTCTGCCCTTCCGGGCTCGGGGTAAGGTAGTCGCCCGAAGCCGAGGAGAGTTGGCCCGAATGTTCAACAGCTTGCTCCAAGAAAACCCCCTGCGCAAAGTAACGAAGCTTTGGTTGACGAGCGTCATCGGGGCTCGTCAACGACTCAAACGCCTACCCCATGGTGCCTCCCATGGTGCACAGATGCTGGTAGCACGGGCACGCCTCGGACATACTGACGTGGTGTTGCTTTTGCAGCGAAGGAACAAGCGGTGGCATATCGTCGGGCTCAATCGCTAACAAACACGCTCCTGTGGGTATTGGCCCTGGTGATAACGCCCCCCCTCACGGCCCAGAGCGAGCCTGTGCTGCATGAGTACATTGCGCCTCCTTCCGCAGCGGAGAGCACCCGCTGGGTCAAAGAGCGGGGGCTGCCCAAGGAGATCCACACCCAAGACCAGCGAATCCAGCGCCCCCCCTTCGAGGAGCCCACGGAGACCTCTGAAATGGGTCCCAGCGCTCCTGCGCGGCGACGGGCACGCGTGGGTCTCGACCGCACCACCACCCATGATGGCCAGCTGAACTACGATGCGACCTTCAACCCCAGCGTCGTGCCCTTCAAGCGCGTCACCGCCGCCGACCGCGTCCGCGAAGACTTCACTTTGAGCGTTCGCGACCCGCGTTTGCGCCCTGTGAAGGTCGCATACCGCCCGATCCCCCCCGACCGTGACGCATTCTGGGGGTCGCTTCAGCTGCAAGCTCTGCCCGGAAAGGCGCTTCCCATGCCCTCTGTGGCCCCCTCGGCCGCCATCGTCAGCTATCGCACTCGCCCTGAGGCCAAGCTGCGCTTCTTCAAGGACTCCGCCGACAACTTCTGGGTCAAGAGCGATCGTGGTGGACGACTCTCCGTCGTGTTGCTGATGGATGCGCCCCGCAGCTACTTCTCGCCCCAAGTTCCGGCTCTGCTCAGCGCCGCCGATGTCCCAGAGCACCGACGTCCGCGACTCCCTCGAAACGTCAAAACCGACGCGCAACGAGTGCTGCGACACATCGGCCTTCGTCCTGGATCTCTCAACCAACACCTCTCGCGCCTCGTGGCCTACTTCCGCAACTTCCAAGCCAGGCCTCTGCAGCGCAAGAGCGACAACATCTACCTCGATATCGCTTTCACTCAACGCGGGGTCTGCCGCCACCGAAGCCTGGCCTTCGTCATCACCGCCCAAGCTGTCGGCATACCAGCCCGCTATGTCGAAAACGAGGCCCACGCGTTTGTCGAGGTCTACCTCCCTCGCCATGGATGGGCCCGCATCGACCTTGGAGGCGCTTCGGTTGGCCTTGATGTGCACGCCGCCCAACGCAAGGCAGTCCACCGCCCAAAACAAGACCCTTTCCCCCGCCCAAGCCGCTTTGAGGGGGGCTACAGCCAACTGCGCGGAGCCGTAAGCGGCCTCGACAAGAGTCAACTGAAGAAAAAGCCCGCCCAAGAACGCACGCGATCACTTCGCCGCTTCGACCGTTCCGCGAAAACTCAGGGCCGAAAGGCGCGCAATCTGGACAGGGCACCCCCAGGAGCCACACCAGACAAGATCGCCACCAGCGGACACATGGGGAATCCGAAGGGCACGCCGCCAAAGATAACCACACAGATCGTGGTCTTCAGCAGCAGCAGGACGCTCTTCCGAGGTGACCTGCTTCACGTCTGGGGCAAGGTCCAAGCGGGTAAGCGAGGTGTCGGTAACCTCCGGGTAGAAGTCTATCTCGGTCGGGACAGGAACTCCGCGCTGATGCTGGGGGCCACCGTCAGCGACTCCAGGGGCGCCTTCCTCCTACGCCCCACCGTCCCCATAACGCTCGAGGTTGGGCGGTATCGGATCTATGCCGCCACGCCAGGCGACACACGCCATGAAGCGAGCCTGAGCCGATGAAAGCCTGAGCCGCTGGGGGGGAAGTGGTCCTGCTGATTAACGGCCTCAGCAGCCCATATTTCTCGCCTGCTGATAAAGAACTAAAAAATCCACTGTCTATTCTTCCCGAACACCGGTGATCTCGTGTAAATTACTACACTGTTTAGCACTCATAAGTTTTTGTTGGCCCGCTCTGCCGTGGAGGCTCCATGGATCCTGTGTGTCTGGGTATTGGCGCTATTGCTGGCGTCATCATCGGCATCATCATCAACATCGCGATGTCCAAGGGAAAGATTGCCGAGTTAGAGAAGCTGCCCCCCTTGCTTGAGGAGGCGAAGAAAGCGGAAAGCGCGGTCGCGAAACAGCTCGGGAGCCGCGACAAAGAGCTCAAAGAGGCTGGCGCCAAGGCCAAGAAAGCCGCGGACGTGCTGAAGACGGCCGAAAAACGCGCAGAGGAGGCCCAAGGCAAGCTCAAGGCCGCCGAGCAAACGCGGGACAAAGCCACCCAGGAAGCCACGGAGCATCAGGCCGCTCGGCAGCAGGCTGAAGGACGCGCCAAACAAGCCGAGAAGCTCGCCAGCGAAGCGAGCGGGCGTGGTGAGTCACTCGCCAGCGAGCTGGAAGAGGCCCAAAAACAAGCCTCCGAAGCTTCGGAAGTGGCAGAGCGACGCAACGACGAGATCACCAGGCTACGTGCCAGCCTCGAAGGTGCGCGAGAGGGGAGCGCTTCTGGTCTAGAGGGCTCCGTAGAGATCTTTGCGGATGCGGGCAACTCATTGGACAAGATCCTCACCCTGCTCCTTGAGCACGAGAGTCAATCTGCGGCCGTCCTCGCCGATTCCAATGGCATCGTCGTAGCAGCGGCTGGTGAGGGTGATCTGCGTGACGGAGTCGCCGCCACCGCCCAGCTCCTGACCCGCCTTGGCAAACAATTCGAGGGCATGGTTCCCTTCGACATGGTCAAGTCTTTCGATCTGCGTGACAACACCGCTCAAGTGATTGCAGGTCGCGCCTTTGTGGTCTCAGGCGAGCCACTCTCTCTCGCCACCTATGGCAAGCACCCACCTGCCAGCCGCGTCCTCGACGGCGCCATGGCCAGCGTGGTAGCTGCCCTCGATTAGCCCTCGACTCGCTTTCGATTAGCTTTCAGCCCGCGAAATTTGCCCAACATCTGCCTCCAGGCGAAGCTGGGGCGATGATTCCTCCTCTCTTCTGGCTAAACCTCACAACCTTGACCCTGATCTTTGGCGGGCTGGCCCTCTATGCTTTGGGGCTGCACGTGCTGGAGCGCCGGGTGAGCCGCTATGTCGCCCACCGGCTCGGTTGGCGTGGCGTGCTCATCACGGGATGGCTGGGTGTTCCTCTCCACGAATTATCCCACATCTTGATGGCGAAGCTCTTTGGCCACCGCATCATCGCCTACAGGCTTTTCGAGCCCGACCCCGTCAGTGGCACCCTGGGCTATGTACGCCACTCCTACCGTCACCCGACCCTCTGGCAACGTTCGGGCTATTTCTTCATTGGTATCGCCCCGCTCTTGGCAGGCAGCGCGCTCCTGCTCTCTCTCTTGGCGTGGATGGCGGGTGGCTTTTCTCCGCTGCTCAATGTCCTTCAACCGTGGTCCACTGTGAGCTCAGTGGAGCAACTCTGGCAGCAACTCCCACTGCTGGGTTGGAATGCGCAGAAGCTCTTTGAGCTGATCTGGCAGCGCAGTGAGCCGGCCCTGCTGATGGCGCAGCTCTATCTGGGGATCTGCGTCGCGGCGCATATGGCCCCCTCCCGAGCGGATCTGGGCACCGCTCTGTCAGGAGTCCTCTCCCTAGTGGGCCTACTTTTAGCGGGTGGGGCGCTGGGCGCGATCTTCGGCGTCAGCTGCGCCGGTACCACTCAGACCCTCACGCTGCTGCCGCTCTTCTTGCTGCTGGTGGGTATCTGGCAGCTGGCGCTCGTGGCAACCCTTGCCCTCTTCGAGCGCCTGCGCCACGGTCCACGGCGGGCGACAGGTCGATCCTAACCAGCCTCTGGAGTCCCAGCTTCGGGAGTCCCAGCCTCCACTCCCGCGTCCACTCCAGCCTCTGGAGTCCCAGCTCCCGCGTCCACTCCAGCCTCGGGAGTCCCAGCCTCTGGAGTCCCAGCGTCCACATCCACGGGGAAATCACCGCTCGCGCTGTCATCAAGGCAGTAGCCAAGAGGATCTTTGGAATCGTCGAGGACCTCACCGCTCAGACGATCACGGCAAACCATATTCGTCAGGCTGCCCGCAGAGCCAAGCACCGTGCAATCCAGGTCGCCACCAAGACCATCGCAGCTCTCATTGGCCACCACTGTGCAGATGGCAGCTTCAGAGATAGGGCGGTCTGCGATGGTGAGGTTGTCCCACGCGTAACACTCGTAATCCCCTCCCTTGTCGGCATCAACACCGCGACAATCACCAGCGACGGCCTGATCGCAGCGTTTGTGGCAGACCCCCCCGTAGAAGAGCCGATGGCAGGTGGCCTCCGCTGGGCACTCGAAGCCAGCGAGCCCTGTGTCACAATATCCGCTCGCGCAGTACCCGTTGGGGTAACCATCGGCCTCACCAAAGCAGAACCCCTGGTTGGTACAATCAAGATCGCTAGCACATGGGTCGCCGATCTTGGCCTCGGCGCGCCCATGGCTGTGAGCGCCGCAAATGCCGCCTGGGGTGCAATTCCCGGCGAACGCACAATATCCGCTCAAACAGAACGACTCACTGCCAAGCTCCTCGGTGCAACGCGCGTCTTCTGTGCATTCGATGGCGGAAAAGACCGGACAATCTCGATGGGACTTACAAGCGCCGTACCAACAGACGGTCTCCCCCATGGAAACAAAGGCCGATGAGGCAGGCGAGCAGGTCTGTCCGCTGCTCTCTGGACACGGGTTCTCCTCGATGCTCGGCGTGCAGGTCTTGAGGCAATAATAATAGGTATCTGTTGAGTAACTAAACTCACCACAGACAAAGCCTGAGGGGCAGTTGTCCTCCACCGCAAAAGGCGTACTGGGGTTGTCTGGAGTGCACTCCATGCTGCAGATCCCGCGCTTCTCTGTGGTGTCCCACATGATGCACACGGGAGAATCCGACAGACATTCGGAGCTTTCGCTGCAACCCACACCGATATTGTGCTCGAGTGGGGTCGCATCAGCGCCACCCTCGAGAGCCTGAGAATCCCTCCTCACATCCGGTAATGCGGTGATATCAGCGCTTGCGTCGGGTCCCGTCCCACTGTCATCACCACACGCAACAAGCCCCATGGCCGCGCTCAAGAACAAGCACATCCCTGTTGTCAGAAGAAACTCTCTGTGTCGCATCAAACGCCTCCACCTCTGGTGACCGTGATCCGTGGCTATTGTCGATCAAATCTCATAGGATGTACTACACTTTCAGGGTCAACCGAATACTGATTACACCCTTGAACGAGCGGCGCGTGGCAGATACGCTAGAAAACTCGACAGACCTCAACGCCGCAGCTCCGCGGCCCAAACCGTCCATCGACCGTGTCGGTAACTACCGCATCATCGACGAGATCGGTGCAGGAGGGATGGCTGTCGTCTACAAAGGCGTGCAGGAGTCCCTCGGGCGCACGGTGGCGATCAAAGCGCTGAAGACCGTGCTCACAGGGGACACGAGCATCGTCGCCCGTTTTGAGCGAGAGGCGCTCTCCGTCGCCTCCTTCCGCCACGAAAACATCATCACCCTCTACGACTTCTTCAAAGAGCGGGGCGCGCTCTTCATGGTGATGGAGTACGTCGAGGGCATCGATCTCTACGACCTCCTCGAAAAGGCCCAGACTATCCCCTCTGACGTGGCAGCGATCATGGCGCTGCACATAGCCCGGGCCCTCGAATACGCACACTTTCGTGGGGTGATCCACCGAGACGTCAAGCCGGCGAACGTGATCGTCTCGCGCCTCGGCGAGGTGAAGCTCACGGATTTCGGAATCGCGCGCACAGAGCACTCAGACCTCACGGAGGCAGGGATCGGGCTTGGCACGCCAGCGTATATGTCGCCCGAGCAAGTGATTGGCGATCGCTTGGACCATCGCAGCGACATCTGGTCGTTGGGGGTCGTAACCTACCAACTGATCACAGGGCGCAAACCTTTCGCAGACGCTGAGGACCGCTCCGTGATGCAACGCATCCGCCTCGAGCAGCCCATCGCGCCGCGAGAAATCGCCGAATCCTGCCCACGCGACCTCGAGCGCATTGTGTTGCAGTGTATGGAGAAGCGCCCCGATGATCGCTTCAATTCGACCCAGCAGCTGGTGATCGCCCTCGAGCAATATCTCGCGACCAACGTGCCATCCAACTACCGGGCGCGGCTCGTGCTCTTCCTGAAAGATCAGGGAGTGATCTCGAACGATGAAACAACGGCGATGCTCCACCCGGCGCTCATCGGCAACTACGATCAGCAGGGTCGTCCCCAGCGCCCACGCCGCCAACGACGCCGAAGCCTCTTGGGGCTGGTGGGTGTCGGGCTCCTGGGCACAGCTGTGGGTGTTGGCGCGGGGTTCTGGGGAGGACAGCGCCCCAGCCAGCAGCCGGATCCAGAGGTCAGACCCCCGCTCGTCTGCCCCGAGCAGAATGGCAAACCCACGGGGCACCTCTATGTGCGAGCGCAGCCGTGGGCCAACGTCGAGGTGGACGGAAAACACGTGGAGACCACCCCCTTCGCGCGCCCCTTGGTGCTAGCGGTGGGTGCCCACAAAGTCGTCTTGGCGAGCCCCTACATGAAGCGCGTCGTCAAGAAGATCATCATCAGGGCCAATGAGGCGACTCTGATTTCGCATCCCGAAACAGAAGGGGTGCCCAAGTGAGGCTGCCCACGCTCGTCAGTACAGTTTTTCTACTCTTGGCCCTTGGCGCCTCCAGCACGGCGTCCGCACAACGGGTCCTACACCGTGTGCGCATCGGCGAAACCTGGGGATCCCTCTCGCGACACTATTACGGCACGAGAGCTCACGCCAAGCTCTTGGGGCTCTTCAATGGCCAGCCCGCGACCGTTGGAAACTACGTACGTATCCCCACTTCTTGGACCTACATCGCCTCGCGACGCTCCACGCTGCGAGCCTTGGCGCGCAAGCTGCTGGGCAATAAGCGCCGCGAAAAGCCCCTGCGTGCGTTCAACCCCCATATCGGAAAACGTGGACGCGTGGCCAAAGACGCGAAACTCCTCATCCCCTTCCGCGTACCACACACCGTTCGCAGTGGTGAGACCTACCAGAGCCTGGCTCAGGCCTATTATGGCGACCCCAACCGTGCCCCTCTCATCCGCGAATACAACATGGTCTCAGGCACAGCGCCCTCCCCCGGCTCGACGCTGGAGATCCCTATCGGTCGCATACGTATCACCTCCGCCGTGCTGCATGAGCTGACCAACCAGCGACTCTTGGGTGTTGGCCACGACCAGCGACGTGTTGACCGCGAGGCTTTGCGTGAAGCCAACGCGCTGCTGCGCCGCGCCCAGTATTGGCGTGTCCCCTTGGATTTGATCCGGCTCCTCACGCGGCAAATCCCCTCTGACACCTATGTGGCAGAGGTCTTCAAATTACTCGCCATCTCCTATGTCGCCCTCGACCAACCCGCCCTGGCGGCCTTGGCTTTCGAGGAGGCGCTCTTGCGCCAACCCTCCTTGCGGCTCAACCCTGTGGCCGATTCACCGAAGGTCATCAGGGCCTTCGTCGCAGCGCAACAGGCCCGCAAAGCCAAGGCGCAATGACGAGAGTCATCGAGGGGCTCTTTTCGCAGCAAGACCACTCCTTTCCAAGACGCTTCGCTCCCTTCGTGGCGCTCGTCGCGACCCTCACGGTGTGTGGCTGCTCGTCCTCTCGAGAGCTCTACGCCCTGGACCTCGGATCCACTCACCGCCCTGATCTGCGCGCGCCCGCTCCCCCACACCCTGCCATTGCCCACGAGGTTTGTGCCCCCCTCGCGACTCCGACCACAAAGTTACGACGGATTCAACTGGCTGGCGCCTGGCTCGAACCTCAGGGTTACGCCCTGAGGGCCGCTGATTCGGCCGACAAGTGGGTGCCAAAGCGCTTGGTGCTGGGGGTGCTCGCTGACCCACGAGGCGCTCTGCCGGGCACATTGCGCAACATCGACCTCTTGGCAGCCCGCTTCACCAGCGCCAAAGTGCACGCGGTGCTGCTCCTGGGGGGCATCGCCCGCGCGGCTGACGATCAGCGTCGCATCGTACAACGGCTCGTTGCGGCCCTGAGCGTGCCCGTGCTCGTTCTTCTTGGGGACCGCGCCGGTCTGCAGCAGTTGCGCGGAACCCTCGCCGACCTTGGTCGCCGTGTGGTGGACCTCACGCTGGTGCGCACGCTGCGTCACCCCGCGGCCACCCTGCTCTCCCTGCCAGGGCACCCTCTCCCCGCCCAACTCCTCTCCGGCCCCAAAGGCTGCGCCTACTCCTCTGCGGACCTTGACAGCTTGGCCACGCTCAGCGCCAAGATGCGACGCCCACGGCTGCTCTTGGCTTACGCTCCCCCTCGCGGCGCTGGCCCCCAAGCAGTGGACCGCAGCCTCGCCAACGTGAATTGTGGTTCAGAAGCATTACGAGAGCTGATGGAGCGCGGAGACATCCGCTTTGGACTCTTTGCCCATATCAGCGAGGCGGGCGGCCAAGCCACGACCCGCGCAGGCTCCCCCCTCGCCGAGCACACCTGGGGCACCTCCATGCTGCTCAACGTCGGCAGCGTCGACGCCATCCCACGCAGAGACCTCGAGGGACGCTGGCGTCACGGCATGGGTGTGATCGTCGAGCTGCGCGGTGAAATGGCGCGCTATCGCCGCATCGAGCTGCCCCCGGTGAGCGCTGCGCTCTTAGAGCGCCAGCCGCGACAACGACAACCCTATGAAAGCAACGCGCACCGACCGCCGACGGTATGTCCGGGCGATCCCACAGCCTTATAAAGAAACCGCCTCGCTCGACTTTCGCCCTACACCAGCTATCCTTCGCCCATTCTTAACCGACTTGCTCGGATCTTATGGTCGATGTCCCGGAGGTGTTGGAGTGATGAGACAGAGGTTCTTGACGTGTGCATGGCTTATTCTTTCCCTCATAACTGCCGCCTGTTCAGACGGTCGTCCCGTGGACGATGGGAGCGTGAAAGCGGACGGGCAGAGTCAACAGGACGGTGGCACGCCTAACGAAAGCGGCGTCTGTGAGCCATCCTGTGGCACGGCAGAGTGTGGCGACGACGGGTGTGGGAAGAGCTGTGGCAGCTGCGCCCTGGGGGCCTGCTCGTCTGGCGTATGCACAGACACCTGCGAAGATCAGTGTACTGACGGCGACGCGCTCTGCGACACGTCAGGCCAGCTGCGCACATGCGCCCGTGACGCCTCGGGCTGCGCTTCCTATGGAATAGCCGAGGCTTGCCCTTCAGGAGGGATCTGCAGCGGCGGCTCTTGCGTTGATACATGCAACGACCAATGCACCCTTGGCGCCCGTCGCTGCAACAGCCTCGACTTGGTACAAACCTGCCTCACATTGACCACGGGCTGCACCGACTGGAGCGAGCCCACTGCCTGCGCCACAGGCGTCTGCCAAGACGGTGGCGTCTGCGGCGAGACCTGCACGGACGAATGCACCCTGGGAGAGGAACGCTGCAATGGGGCTGAACATGAGACCTGTGTCAGGCGGCCGACGTGTTTGACCTGGCGGCCGGTCCCCTGTCGCGGAGGAGACCGATGTGAAGGAACCTCCTGCGTGCCCTTCCTCTGTGAGCCGGATTGCCCTGCTGGCATGACCTGCTCCCAAGGCATCTGTAGCGGCCCCCTCACGAACATCTTACTCAACGAGGCGCTGCACACGGTGACCGGCGTGGTGCAGGTCGGGGGCGCTACCCCCACAAGAAACGCCATCTACTGTGACAACTCGGCGAACCTCTCCAGTGAAGTTGTCACGGTCAAATTCACAGATGAGCACAAGGGCTACGAGATGGAGACCAAGATCCTCTGTGCGGATGCCGACTTCGCTTTCAGCGCAGAGTTGCCACCAGGTACCTACCGGGTCACCCTCGAGCGGGGGTGGAGCGCTGACGAGGGAGGCGTGAACCTGCTCCCCTTCGAATACCTCGCAGAAGACGCGTTGGCGGTGACAGGCCCGATGTCCGGCCTCGTGTTCAACGAGGTGAGCCACCTGGTGACTGGAACGCTCCAAGTCAACGGAGCAGCGCCAACGGTGGACGCGGCGTATTGCAAGGAGCCCGAGAACCTCTCCAGCAGCCTCGCCACCATCCACTTCATCGAGGCCGACACCCGCAATGCAACCCGCGCCACTATTCACTGTGCGGACCATGGTTTCGACTTCAAAGTCCAGCTGCCACCTGGCACCTACCGCGTCGTCGTGACATCCAGCTATGCACCTGGAATGGCGGCCGCGTTTCGTGTGGCGGGACCGCGCTCGGGGGTCATCTTCAACGAAGTCGGGCATCAGGTCACAGGCAGCGTACGGGTAGCAGGGGCAATGCCAACCCGTGATGCGGCGTATTGTGATCAGCCTGGCAACGCCGACGACGCCATCGCCGTGGTGGATTTTTGGGATCTGAAACACTACGAGCTGGCGACGGCTTACGTGCGCTGTGAAGACAAGACCTTCAACTTCGACATCCCCCTGCCACCCAGTACCTATCAGGTTTGGGTGAGACCAGGTAGCGACGCTGAGAGCGCAGGGGTCAATCTCTTCCCCATGGACACCGTTGTCATCCCCGAGCTAGAGGTCACCGGGCCTCTGTCGGACCTCATCTTGGACCAGCGGAGTCATCGGGTCACTGGGAGTCTGCGTGTGAATGGGGCCCCTCCCACGCGCGACGCGTTCTACTGTTTGCAGTCAGCAAACCGCGATGACGTGCTCGCGACTGTGCGTTTTGTGGAAGTGGACCTCAACACCAGCACCGAAGTGGACATCCAATGCAAGGACGGCGGCTTCGACTTTGAGATCGACCTTCCGCCGGGCACCTATCGTGTGATCATCACCAAAGGAACCTACGCTGCTGGAGCAGCCGCCAATTTGCTACCAGGGCACTATGTCGCGGAGGAAGCCCTGAAGATTTCAGGTCCACAGTCCGGGATCATTCTCCAGGAATTTGGCCACATTGTTTCGGGAAGGATCCTGTCGGAGGGGGCCCGGCCAACACGGAACGCCACCTACTGCAATCAACCCGACAATCGCTCGGACACCATCGCGGTGGTGACGTTCACAGAACTCGAAAAGGGCTATGAGGTGACCGACTTTGTGCCATGCAGTGACGCAGGCCTCACCTTCACAGCGACCTTGGCCCCTGGCACCTATCGAGTGACGGTGGACTCCGGCTATGCCACCGAGCCCGCAGGGGTCAACCTGCACCCCTTCCCCTTCGTCGTGGATCCAGCGTTGATCGTCTCAGGACCCCTTTCAGGGCTCGTGCTCGACCAGGTTGGCTATGCCGTGTCAGGGACCGTGCTCGTCGATGGTGTAGCGGCGACGCTGGACACCGAGTATTGCGCAGACCACCCCAATGGAAAGGTGGCCACCATCCATTTTGTGGACGTGGAGCAAGGCTACGATATCGAGCTGCCGATCTTCTGTGAAGATGCTGGCTTCGACTTCAACACGATCCTACCTCGTGGCGTCTACCGAGTCTTGGTCAAGGCGGAACTCTATGCGTCGTCCGCTGGGACCAACATCTCACCTCTGGGTTACGTCGCCATAGAGCGGCTCGCTGTGCCCTGATTTCTGGGGTGGCGAATCTAGAAGCGGGGCCAGTGGCAGCTCTGGGCTGGCACACTCTTCCCCTTGAAGGTGCAACGGAAGACGGCGCAGCTTTTCTTTCCACAGCCATGGCGCCCATTTGGATCAACGAAAAACACCTCGCCATTCGCAAGGCCAACGATGAGCCTTAGGCGGCCCTGGCCATCGAAGATTTTCGCGCCTCGCCCCCCGGCCAGAAGCTGATAGAAGCGCCGCTCTTTGGCTGCATAGAAGACCGGTCCGCGATCCTCAAAGGCGATCTCTTTGGACCGGTTGTGGCGGAGAGAGAAGAACGTGGAGGTGGGGCGGCCTTGGACAAAACGAGCGTCGCGAATAACCACGAGGTCTTGAGGGGTAAGCCAATGGATCTTCGCATAATCGTTGCGCCGGTGGGGCAGCGCTATGGGAGTGTCGGCCGGCTTCAGGCTGGGCAGGAAGAGCAGGTGTAGGCTTGGTCTTTTTCCTGTGGCGATCACCGCGGCTTGGCGCCCATCAGGGGCGACGGAGAGGCCGAAGACCCCTCCTTCGCCCATAGGACGCTTGCAGCAGCGCCGGACGATTCGTTTGCGCTCTGGGTCGATGAGAAAGACGCCAGCAAGGGGCTCGTAGGCCAGGAGCAGCCAACGCTCGCCATCTTTGATCCATTGGGCATCGGTGGGTCTCAGTGGCAGATTCTTACTCACAAAACGGTAGCCGACACCGTCGGGCCGGGGACGGCTCTGAGAATAGGCGATGAGCTTCGGGGCCTCCTTAAATTGCCCCTTGGGGCCCAAGCCAAAGAGCCGGTCATAGTGTTTCGTATGCTTTTGGAGCAGGTGAATTGTGCCGGCCGGGCCGAAAAAAGGAGGCGTGGAATCGGGGACGAGGCGTGCGGGGAAGCGTTGGGCTGAGTGGTTTTCGAGGTCTATTTGATAGACCGCCCGATCGTCCGCCAAGAGTAGCGTTGATCCCCGCAAATGAGAGTGGTCGGGCCTTGCACTGAGGCCCGGGCCTCGGCTTCTGGCGAGAGTACGGAGGACACGACCCTGCACACTGTGCACGAACTCTAGGGTCTTGGGCGCTCCGCGGTCTCGTGTCATGAGCAAGCCGCGCCTTGCGGCGGGAGAATAAGGGGACAATGAGCGAGCTTTGCGCCCTTCACAGGCCGTGGAATGCCCCACTACGGGGAAGCCGGATTTCCCTTGAATCCAGCGAAAATGCCGCGCGTCCACCGTACCGCCTTTGAGATGCAACGCACCGTCTCGCACCATCGCGCAATCCACTCCCACGGCGATCTTGGGTCGTAGGTTGCCCTGAGGAAGCAATTCCGCGAGGTAACGACTGCCCCTGCGCACCGCCCCGGCATTCGATAGAAGAGCCAAAATGGCCGTCCCATCTCCCATGAATTGCAACGCCTCGGGTCTGCGATGCTGCCAATGCATCGGTTCAGAGTCGAAGAGCGGCGCCGAGGATCGCCAGGCGTAGGCTCGGTAGAAGAAGGGTTTTGGCATTTGCGCTTGGGGGGTGGGCAAGAGGGCTGCGCAATACCTATCCGTGGCGAGAAGACCGCTATGGAGGCCACGGGGAATATCCGATTTGCGCCACAGGGGTCGATAGATACTGGAATCAGGGTTGAATTCGCCAGTGTCATCTTCTCTCAGGTTGTAGGCCACGAGGGTGGCGAGGCGCGACGTTGCGTGGGCCTGAGCTTGTAGGATGCAGAGCCTATGCCCCTTGGGGCTGACCGTGGCCGCGATGATCGGCAGCGCGCTCCGAACCCGATGCAGGAGGTGGCCTTCTTTTCCATCGTGGATGAAGACCACATCTTCGGAAAAGCGGACCAGATGGTGAGTCGGGCCTGAACTGATGAAAACAGATCCGCGATCTTCCAGGGTGGTCTGCTGGATGATCAGCTTTCCCTGGGGTTTTGGCTTCTGGAGGGCCGGTTGTCGGGCGCTTTGCCTTCTGGCCCGGGCCGGATCCTCCTCAGGTCTCCCGGCCGTGGTGCTATGGGTGCCCGTGGAGGGGCGGTATGGCTTTTGGATGGGACAGCCGCTCAGAGCCACGACAATGAGGCATGGGATGATGATATGGCCAATCATGGGCGGACTATCGCAGCTCTAGCGCCCCCTCGTCGAGCTTGGGGAGCGTCGGTGGACGTGCTTTTAGTCCTGGTCCCCTTGGACGTCGGGGAGCTCAGCATAAATGGCGAGGCGTAGGGAGGGTTCGGGAGAGGTCGCCACGGGCTATCTCGTCGGTTATCTTCGGGGCATGGGACAAACTCCTCACTCTGCCCCGGTACTCACGGAACACCGCGACGCCTGGTGGAGCACGGACTACCTGGCACTCGTGGCCAAGCGACTCAATTTGTCCAGATGCATGACCGTCGCTGATATTGGCTGTGGACAAGGTCATTGGGGACAGCGGCTGTTATCTGCTCTTCCCACCACAGCAAGCCTCACCGGGATAGATGGGGAGGCGACGTGGGTGGATACGGCGAGGCGGCGGGCCGTGGCATTGGGCACGGCCGAGCGATGCCGATACGAGGTTGGCAAGGCTGAAGCGCTGCCGTTGCCGGACGACGCATTTGATCTGGTGACCTGCCAGACACTCTTGATGCATGTGGCCAACGTTTGCTCCGTAATCGCTGAAATGGTGCGGATCGTGAGGCCGGGAGGGCAGCTTCTCTTCGCCGAGCCAAACAACGTGGCTCAGCAGTTCAGCGCTGACACGGTGAACCGAGCGCTGACTCCCGCCCAAGTGGGCAGTGTCATGACCTTGTTCACGGCCTGTTCCCGTGGACGAGATGCCCTGGGCCGGGGTGATGACTGTGTGGGGGACCGGTTGCCTGCCCTTTTACAGGGTCTAGCTCTCGTCGACTTGGAGGTCTGCCAGAACGAGAGGGCGTGTTGTATCGTTCCGCCCTACGATGCCGCCGACGTGGCTCTACTGGAGCAGACTCTGTCCTACGCCGAGATGGGGTTTTGGCTCTGGGATCGGGGGGATGCCAGACTGCTATACGAAGCGGGAGGCGGCCAGAGCGAATGCTTCGACAAGCACTACGCTGCCTTTTCTGGCCGAACCAAGATTTTCAAGACCCAGGTTCGGGAGCAGCAGTACGCTTGCAACAATGGGTCGCTGCACTATTTGGTGTCCGCCAGGCGACCTGCCTGAAGCAACTTCGCGACGCCAACCCCGATCCACGGTCGCAGATTAGGAGACTCCGAAAGGCCCATGACATACTGCCAGCCGGTTGCGCTACGGGGCGCGGCCTGCGTATCCTCGCTCGACCGGATCGTGGCGGTTTGAGCCCACCACCTGCTCTCGGCACGGACGAGCATCCCGATG